>JBKHJS010000150.1:0-5616 GCA_046537995.1 Desulfobacterales bacterium | reverse complement strand
TGAGATGCATTGAGCGCGCCAGCGGTCAGCATTCGAACAAATTATTCCCGCCGGCTGGCCTCTGCGAAAATCTCTGAAGCCCGGTGCTTTTTTTTGCAGGGCCCGGGTTCCATGAATATGTTTGGTAAATAAGAGACAAACACGGCGGGTATGGACCCGTAATGCAGGATATGTTTTCAGAAAGGAGGTTTGCCGGTATGGGGAAGTTCAGGGAGTTGAGTCAGGCATGCAGAGATGAGAAGGTTTTCGGCAGATTGCTGGGAGGCTTTTTCCTGCTGCTAGGGTTGGTGTTTTTAATTATCGGTGTAACGGTGCTTCCGGTGTTCGGCATTGTTGTGGGCATCGTGCTTTTGGCCCTGGCTTTTTATTTTTTCAGAAAATCCCCAAGCGAGGACGAGGCATGCGAAACTGATTTCAGCAAAAAGACATGAGTTCTTTTTTCGTCAGCACCCGATTGCAGACTATCCAAACAATTGCTGGAAGAATTTTTTCCCCTCATGATGCTTGACGATGAGCACAGGGATTTCTTTTTGCATGCGCCGCAGTGACTCCGAGATGTTGCCGAGCAGGGAGGTCTCCGTGCTCGTGTTGCCTGCGGCGCCGATAATGATGAGATCCGCGCTTTCATCTTCTGCAGCCTGATAGATTTTTTCCGCCTCGCTGGTCAGCTCGTCGGTGGTCTCAATCCGGCACGGGAAATTGCCCGGATCTCTTTGAAATGACTCAATAAATTCTCGATATTTCTTTTCCGCCCGGCTCTGACTGCGATCCGCACTTTTCTGGGTGGAGGCCGGGAAATATGCCCGGGTTTTGTCCTGGATAAAGTAGCATATCACGGAAGCCCCCTTGTTTTCGCTTAAATACAGCGCGCGGTCAAATGCAGCCTTTGATGACGCGGAGAAATCAATGGCGCAGAGCACCTTGCGGACAGAACTTGAGTGTGTTTCCGGCACAAAGAGAATATCGCACGGCGCCCGGGCTGCCACCTTGCTGCCGTATACGGCCTTTCGGTCCTCGCCGGCTTTCTGGCCCAGCAGCAGGATATCGGCCGCGTTTTCCGCCACGCATGAGAGAATGCCTTCTGCAGCGTCTTCTTCTTCGATCCGTACCTCGACCTCGGTGTTGTGGATCTGGCGAAAACGGGGATCAATGCGCTGATCCAGTTCATCGCGGACCATCTTGTTCAGCGAGGTTTTCAGGTCCGGAAAAGACTTGCTTGATTTTTTCGGCAGATCATATGCCTGGATGACATGCGTGAAAATGACGTTTTCCGCCTCAAACGCACTTGTAATAAATGCGGCATAATCGATTAAGCCCGCGTCGATTTCCGTAAGATCCAGGCAGACCATGATGTTTTTGATTATTTCCATAATCCGTTATCCTGTTTTCATTATTCGGTTACGAGGATGTCTGCTTATCAATCAGGTTCTGGATAAGCTCCTCGTAGCTTTCGCGTTCAATGGCCCGCTCGCGGAGCCGTTCGCTCTGGTATTCTTTTTCCAGCCCTTTTCTCAGGCTGAAGGCCATGAGAATCAATATCACCGCAAAAGGCAGGCCGGTTGTAATCGAGGCTGTCTGCAGCGCCCCGAGCCCGCCGCCGACAAGCAGAACTGCGGCCACTGCGCCTTCCATGGAGGCCCAGAAAACACGCTGTGTGACCGGGGAGTTGAGCTTGCCGCCCGAAGTAAAGGCATCCACCACCAGGGAGCCGGAGTCCGACGAGGTGATAAAAAAGCTGACCACCAGCATGATGGCGGCAAAATTTGCGATCATGTCAAGAGGGAAATGCTCCAGCAGTGCATATATCGAAATGGCCACGTTTTCCTGCACGGCTTGGGCAATCCGCCCCGTTCCCTCGAGTTCCAGCAGCAGTGCGGATCCCCCGAAGGCTGTAATCCACAGAAACGTCAGAAGCGAGGGAACGATCAGCACGCTGAGTACAAATTCCCGCAGCGTGCGCCCCTTGGAAATCCGCGCGATGAACATCCCCACAAAAGGCGACCAGGCGATCCACCAGGACCAATAGAAGATCGTCCAGGAATTCTGCCAGTCGGTGTCCCGGTAACCTTCGGCCCAGAAGCTGATTTCGAAGAATTCGTTGAGGTACAGCCCGGTGTTTTCCACGAACGTATCCAGGATAAACAGGGTGGGGCCTGCGAGCAGGATAAATATCAGCAGAACGGCGCCGAGATTGAGGTTGAGTTCGGACAGCCGCTTGACACCCTGGTCAAGTCCGGAAACCACGGAAATGGTTGCCGCTCCTGTAATTGCCACTACCAGCATTACCTGGACATATACGCTGTCAGGCAGGCCGAAGAGATGATGCAGCCCGGAGTTGACCTGCTGTACGCCGAATCCCAGGGATGTGGCCAGCCCGAACAGGGTGGAGAGCACGGCCAGCACGTCGATGACATCTCCCCAGATTCCGTATACCCGGTCGCCGAGCAGGGGATAAAATATGGAGCGGATGGCCAGGGGCAGCCCCCGGTTGAACGCGAAAAAGGCCAGCGACATGCCCACCAGGGCATAGATTCCCCAGGGATGCAGGCCCCAGTGCAGAAATGTGGTTTTCATGGCCTGTTTTGCCGCTTGCGTACCCTCGCTGGCAAATACGGGATCGCTGAAGTGGAAAGTGGGCTCTGCCACGCTCCAGAAAAGAATCCCGATGCCCATGCCCGCGGAAAAGAGCATGGCAAACCAGGACAGGCGGGAAAATTCGGGAACGGCGTTTTTCCCGCCCAGCCGGATGTTGCCGTACTTGCTGAATGCGATGTAGAGCATCATTAACAGGTAGAAATTCACCGAGATGATCAAAAACCATCCGAAATTGCTGGATATAAAATTCTGCACCCCGGAAAATACGCGCTCCATGGGGGCGCCGACCGCAATGGTAACAGCGATAAAAATGCCCAGCAGGATTGTCGTGGGCCAGAATACGGGTGGATGGATGTCAAAGTAGCGATGCGTTCGCCTGGGTTCGGTTTGAGCGCCTCTGTCGTTCATGGTCGATTGCCTGGCCTGCGGATTTCACGCCGGGTATAAAAAGGTTTTTTACAGCCGGCGCGGGGTTATGAAATATTACAAATATTTGAAAATCGGACAGTCATCAGCGGTTTTGCCCTGGCACACGGCACCGTATGGGCGAACCAGTGGGTTCGCCCCTGTTTATTGACCAAATCATGGCTATTGTGGATTTTTTTGTCAAGAGATTGCTGCAGTGCCCGGCATAAGGGGGACAGAAGGCATGCAACAAAAAATGCCGGCCGGGGGTTGCATCCGGCGGCAGGATATATTATGTTAAAGCAAACACATACAGAAGAAATTCTTTAAGGTCGTTCATTTCAATCTCAGAACCCGTCTGGAAACAAATTTCAAGCCATTTCGACAACTGAAAACGGCCGGAACGAAGTTTCCCTGCTCCCGCCAGTGCTTTTTTGCCGGTCCGCCGAATGTATTCCCGCATCGGGATCATTTGTACCGGGCTTCAAAAAAAGCTTGCGGGAGGGATCTTTATTAATCGAGAAAGGAGTATAATTATGACACAGGCAAAAGACGGCGACAACGTGAAAATCCACTACAAAGGCAAGCTGGATGACGGCTCGGTCTTTGACAGCTCCGAGGGCAAGGATCCCCTGGAGTTTAAAGTCGGGGAAGGCAATATTATCCCCGGTGTCGAAGAGGCGGTTGTCGGCATGGCTCCGGAAGAGACCAAGGAGACCACGATCCCGCCGGAAAAGGCCTACGGAGAGTACCGCGATGATATGGTCATCGAGGTGGACAGGTCCCAGTTTCCCGAGCATATCACCCCCGAGCTCGGCCAGCAGCTGGAACTCAAGCAGTCCGAGGGCGAAAATATCGTGGTAACCGTGACCAACGTGGGAGAGGAAAAGGTTACCCTGGATGCCAACCATCCTCTGGCAGGCAAGGATCTGACCTTCGAGATCACGCTGAAGGAAGTCGAATAGGTGCAAGAGATCCGGTAAATCCGATAAAACGGCCGCAGCCCGGGCGATTTGCTCATGGCTTGCGGCCGTTTTTGTTCCGTGGGTAAATATTGCCCTGTTATGCGTTGTTTTTTCCAAGTACCGGAAACGTGGCCCCGCCGTCGGGAAATATCGCCACCCGGGCGTTTTTCTTGAGCTTTTTTGCACCGGCTGAAATGACCGCCTCAGGGGTTTTGCAGTTGTGAAAAAAACCCATATGCCGGACTTCGGTATCCGAAAGTGCGGGTACATGAAAAAACAGCCGGTATTCCCGGATCAGGCGCATGGAGTAATAGGTCAGAAACCGTTCCTCCACGTTTAAGCCCTTTTTGACGGTGTTTAAAAATCCCATTACGTTGGACTTGCCCACGGCCTTCAGGATGGTGCGCAAAACCGCAAGGGGCGGGGGCTTGTCCGGCAGCGGGATGTCGTCCATCCCCCGGGCTGCGCGCAAAAAGCCCATCACGATGCCGCCGGGCTGAAGTGCCGGCAGGGCGTTGCCCACGCACTTCATGCTCTGCTTGAAATTGATGTCCATTGGATGGGAATTTACAATCACCGCGTCCACGGGGCCGTCCATCCGGATTCCCGCCACCTTCCGGTTGAATTCCACGCCCATGCGGTGGGCGGAAACCGGATCTCCGGCAAAAGCGGCCGCGATTTTCTGGTTTTCATCCAGCAGGACGTTTATAACAAAAATATCCGCCCGGATCAGATTCCTTGTTTCCTCCAGGTCCTGTCTGAACGTGTTTTCATCCGGTGCCATGCCCACCCGGTTAAACCGGTAGGGCGGCTCTGCGATCATGCCGTGGTGATGGCCGATGGCCTCGGCTGCGGCCACGCCGGGAAAGAGGTTTTTCATCCCCCCGCCGAAACCGGCCCAGAGATGGGGCTCGATCATGCCCGCCAGGATCACCAGGTCGCTTTCATGCACTTTCTTGTCCAGCACGACCGGTGTTGCCCGGCTTGTTCTGCCGAAATCGTGATGGCGGGAGGCGTCAAAGGCATCCGGGTTGGACCAGGAAACGCGTTTGAGGTTGTCCGCGCCGATTTTTTCCGCCATTTCCGAGTCGGTCATGGGCGTGTGTATGCCCAGGGCCGGCATTACGTGAATTTTTCCGGCCCCGGCCCGTTCCAGGGCGTCAAGAAGCAGGTGGAAAAAACAATGGGCCGGCGTGGGCCGGGTGTTATCATCCACGATGATCAGAACGGTTTTGCCGGAAAGGTCCCTTTCGGAAAGTCTCCGGCTGTCTTCCGGGTTTTCCAGGGCGGCCTGCACGATTTCGGTTTCTTCGGCCCGGACCCGGCCGGAGAGGTCCATGCGTTCCGGCAGGTGCACCTGCCAGGAATCAGGCAGCGAAAGCGCCAGAAATTCTTCTCCCCATGGCAGTTTGATTTCCATTTGGCAGCCTCTTTGCTTTGACGGGTAAACGGCTTTGCATCCTGTTACTGTTTGATATATCAGATCATTGCCTTTTGTCCCACAGGTTTTTTCCAAGCACGGCATTTCCGCCTTTCCCTGTCCAAATCGGTATCGGGATCGGTATCGAAATCGGTATCGGAATCGATAAAAAATGTCGATTCCGATTGCGACAAGGAAAAAGACAACCAATTGCCGGTGGATTGCCGTTGC
>JBKHJS010000149.1:0-5644 GCA_046537995.1 Desulfobacterales bacterium | reverse complement strand
CCGGGGAGTGGTATTTGAGAAACAAGCCCGGGAAAAACATCTCTGCCACTTTTTCCGTGATTTTTTCCACGTCCGCGCTTGAACTTTTTTCTTCGCTGAGGCCGAAATAAAAATACGACAGTCGCAGAATCGAGCCCACAATCAGGTTGGCGGTCAGCTCCACGTCAATATCCTTGCGGATATGATTGTTGTTGATGCCCAGCCTGATGTCTTTTTCAATAAGCTCGGTGATCTTGGTTTCCAGGCGCTGAATGGAGCCTTCCATGTCCGAGGGCAGCCCCAGGCCCATGCGCAGGGTAATCTTGCAGAGGTAGGGATCGTTGGCAAAAAACAGCAGCGAATTTCTGACCCGGTGGCGGAAATAGTCCTCCGGGGTAATGGTGCGCAGATCAAACTGCTGGGCTTCCAGGGAAATACCGGCCTTCCACTGCTGATAATAATTTTCCAGCAGGGTGACAAACAGGTCCTTTTTATGATTGAAATACCTGTAAAATGTCCCCCTGGCGATTCCGGCCTCGCGGATGATATCCGAAATCTGGGTATTGTAATAGCCATGAACGGCAAACAGCTTTTTTGCACATTCCATGATCTGGTCTTTTCTTTTTTCCTTATCCATATTCACCTGCCCCGGGTTTGAAATTGAAATATCGGCGCAGACGCTGCGCCGCAATTGATATGCCCGGACCGCCGGGCTTACTGATCGAGCTTGTCCTTTAAAATCCGGTTGACCACCTGGGGATTGGCCTTGCCCTTTGTCTCCTTCATGACCTGGCCCACGAAAAAGCCAAAGAGCTTGCTCTTGCCGCCCCGGTATTTTTCCGCTTCATCCGGATGATTTTCCAGCACCCGGGCAACAATCTCCTCGAGTGCCGAGGTGTCGCTGACCTGAACAAGGCCTTTTTCCTCCACGATGGTTTCGGCTTCCTTGTCCGAGTCAGCCATCTCGTCAAACACGGTCTTGGCGATCTTGCCGCTGATCACTTCGTCTTCGATAAGCTTGATCAGCCCGGCAAGGCGTTTTGCGGAAACCGGGGACTGGCCTGCGCTCAGGCCGCGTGCGTTGAGCAGCCCCATGAGCTCTCCCATCATCCAGTTGCTCACGGTTTTCGGCGTGCTGACCCGGCTGACGCAGTCCTCGAAATAATCGGCAAACTCCCTGGAAACCGTGAGCACGTCTGCATCATATTCCGGCAGGCCGTAATCCCGGATAAAACGGACCCGCCGCTGGTCGGGCAGCTCGGGCAGGGTTTTTTCCACGCTTTCGATCCAGTCCCGGTCAATAACCAGGGGGACCAGGTCCGGATCCGGAAAATACCGGTAATCGTGGGCTTCTTCTTTTCCGCGCATGGACACGGTCCGGTTTTTCTCCGTATCCCACAGCCGGGTTTCCTGGACGATCTGCTCGCCGTCGCCCAAGGCGGCAGCCTGGCGGTCAATCTCAAAGGCCAGTGCCTTTTCCACGAATTTAAAAGAATTCAGGTTTTTCAGCTCCGTGCGGGTCCCGTATTCCGCCTGTCCCGCGGGCTTGACCGACACGTTGGCATCGCACCGGAAGCTGCCCTCCTCCATGTTTCCATCGGAAATATCCAGGTACCGCAGAATGGCCCGGAGCTGGCGCAGATATGCCCCCGCCTCCTCTGGCGAGCCGATATCCGGCTCGCTCACGATTTCAATCAGGGGCACGCCGGTGCGGTTGTAATCCACGTAGCTCACCGGCCGGTCCGGGTCGTGGACCAGCTTTCCGGCATCTTCCTCCATGTGGATCCGGGTAATGCCCACGCGCTTGACCGTGCCGTCTGCCAGCGTGATGTTGACATGCCCGTGGCGGGCAATGGGCAGCTCGTACTGGGAGATCTGGTATCCCTTGGGCAGGTCCGGGTAAAAATAATTTTTCCGCGCAAAGCGGCTTGTGCCCTCTACGGTACAATGGGTGGCCAGGGCCATTTTCATGGCATACTCCACCACCCCCTGGTTTAGCACCGGCAGCACGCCGGGCATGCCCAGGCACACCGGGCAGACGTGCGTATTGGGCGGCGCCCCGAAGGCAGTGGAACAGCCGCAGAAAATCTTGGTCCGGGTTTTTAGCTGGGCGTGGACCTCCAGCCCGATTACCGGTTGAAACTTCATCTCAGAATCCTTTTTCCCAGGCGCCGAATATCAACTGAAAAACCATATTCAACCTAAATTGAGGTTCAAATTAAACTGTAATGTCATTATCTGCCATGTTAAAAGATGTTTTTCAAGTCTCCCTGTACGTTTTTATTTTTGACAACTCCGGAATCCGCCGGATATAGTAATTGATTCCTAAATTGAGCGTTTTAACGGGCAAAAAACACGGTAAGGAATGAGAATGGATTTTTTTCTGTGCGTAATCGGCATGGTGATGATCGTGGAAGGGCTTCCGTACTTTGCATTTCCCGACCGCATGAAGGAAATGATGCAGCGCGTGCTCGGACTGCCCGATAACATGCTGCGCCGGTTCGGATTTGCGCTGATGGTCGCCGGGCTGTTTCTGACCTATATCGGCAGGAGCTATTTCAGATGATCCCGGAAGAAAGCAGCAGCCATTACGATATCGCGGATTACGACTACGAGCTGCCCGAGGACCGGATCGCCCAGTATCCGGCAGACCGCCGGGAAGATGCGCGCCTGCTGGTGCTTGACCGCCGGACCGGGGCCGTCGGACACCGGCGGTTTGCTGAACTCGACCAGCTGCTCGGGCCCTCGGACGTGCTGGTGGTAAACGACACCCGGGTCCTGCCTGCCCGGCTTACGGGACGCAAAGCCACGGGCGGGAAAATCGAGGTCCTGCTCATTGACTATGCCGGCGGCCGGCAGACGGGAAAGACGCCGTATACATTTGAATGCCGGTGCCTGATCCGGGCCGCCAGGGCGCCGAAACCCGGCACCGAGCTGGATTTCGGACCGGAGTTAAGCGGGCGGATCGTATCCGCGGACCAGGAAACCTTCACGGTGGCATTTCACAGCCGGCAGCCGTTTGACCGGGTGCTTGAACAAATCGGCCATGTGCCGCTGCCCCCGTATATCAAGAGAAACAGCCAAGACCCGCAACCGGAAGACAGGCAAAATTACCAGACCGTGTATGCGGCCCAAAACGGCGCAGTAGCCGCGCCCACGGCCGGGCTGCATTTTTCCGGAAACCTGCTTTCCCGCCTGCGAAAAAAGGGCGTGGACATTCTTGCCGTAACACTGCATGTAAGTTACGGCACCTTCATGCCGGTGCGGGTTTCAGACATCCGGCAACACCGCATGCACATTGAGCGTTACCAGATTTCCGAAGATACGGCCGAACGCTTCAACCGCGCGCGCAGCGAAGGCAGGCGCATCGTGGCCGTGGGCACCACCGCGGTGCGCACCCTGGAGTATGCCGCGGATGCATCCGGTTGTATCGTCCCGCACCAGGGCGAATGCGACCTGTTTATCTACCCCGGCTACCGGTTCAGGGCGGTGGATGCCATGATCACCAATTTTCACCTGCCCAGGTCCACCCTGCTGATGCTGGTGTCTGCTTTTGCCGGCAGGCAGCGCATTTTATCGGCCTATCAGGAGGCGGTGGAAAAGGAATACCGCTTTTTCAGCTACGGCGATGCCATGCTCATTGCATAAATCCGAAAATCCGCCAGGGCGGTATTTTTGCAGAAAACAAATCCGTAAGCACCCTGGCTGACCGGCGGCGCGAAAAAGGAGTTTCCTCGCTCCAGGAGCCTCCTGGCGCCTCAAATTCCGCTCGGAAACCCGCTTTTCCGCACCGCCGTCAGGGCAACAAAGTGCAGTTTCGTCAGAGCGCGAAAAGGGATTTCCTTAGAGTCGAAATTTGAAAAAATTTGGAAAACAGATGCCTGTCTTTGAAATCCATGCCCGTTCTTCTGAGACAAAGGCCCGCACCGGGATTCTGAACACCGCGCACGGCCCGGTCAAAACCCCGGTGTTCATGCCCGTGGGCACCCTGGGCTCGGTCAAGGCGGTATCCCCGGAGGAACTGCTGGCCTGCGGGGCGCAGATGATCCTGGGAAATACCTATCACCTGTATCTGCGGCCGGGATGTGAAATCATCGAGAGCTTCGGCGGCCTGCACGGGTTTATGAACTGGCATCGCCCGATTTTGACCGACAGCGGGGGATTTCAGATCTACTCGCTGGCAAAGATGGCAAAAATCACCGAAGACGGTTACGCCTTCCAGTCCCACATTGACGGCTCGTCTCACCTGATCACCCCGGAGGATGCCGTCTGCATCCAGCTCCGGCTCAACCCCGATGTCTTGATGTGCCTGGACCAGTGCATTTCCCACCCGGCCACTGAAAAACAAGCCGAAGCCGCCCACCGCCTGACGGTTTGCTGGGCCCAAAGGTGCCGGGCGGAAAAAGACCGGGCAGGGGCAGGGGACAATCTTCTTTTCGGCATTGTCCAGGGCGGCATGTATCCGCACCTGCGCAGGCTGTCTGCAGAAGCCCTGGCGGAACTCGACTTTCCCGGCTATGCCGTGGGCGGCTTAAGCGTGGGCGAACCCCGGGAGCTGATGCACGAGACCGCGCAATACACCCTGCCGCTTCTGCCGGACGAAAAGCCGCGTTATGTCATGGGCGTGGGCCGGCCCGAAGACCTTGTGGAAATGGCGGGATTCGGCGCGGACATGTTCGACTGCGTCATGCCCACCCGAAACGCCAGAAACGGCCAGCTTTTTACCGCCGAAGGCACCGTGAACATCAACAACGCCGGGTTCCGCACGGACACGGAACCCGTAGAACCGGGATGCACATGCTATACCTGCTGCAGCTACAGCCGGGCCTATCTGCATCATCTCTACAGAAACCGCGAACTGCTGGCCTATCGCTTAAACACCATCCACAACCTGCATTATTACACCCGCCTGATGCAGCAGATGCGCAATGCCATCCAGGAAGACCGTTTTGCGGCATTCCGGCGGGAATTCTACCGCAGGCGGGGTGTTGATACGCCCTGATGCACACTTTGGAACAATCGGATTTTCAGTGAAACTCCGTGGAGAATGGATATAATGCCAAATCCGGAGTTGAATACCTCTGGTTACCATGGTCGGATTTCCCGGGGAGTTGGCCGGCGGGACGTCGGGGGTGGTTTGCGCAGATGCATTGGGCGCGCCAGCGGACAGCAGATGCGCAAACTTCCCCCGCCGGCCCGCCGCGGAAAACCCGCGAAGAAGCAAACGCATTTGCAGGGTGTAAAGAACTGAAAGCGACGACAGCAAAAACGCCGGGCAAGGCGAACTGAAGATTGTATTTGCAAATCAGCAACTGCTGCCTTATATTGAAAATTTACCCTTGGTTAAAGGATAACGCGTTCTGCAACGCAGAGGGGGCAGATTTTAAATCTGTCCCCGGAAAAGTGCGGGTTAAAATCAAGGGAATAAAAAAACACATACAAGGAGAAGACCCATGAAAGAACAGGTACAGTCCGTAATTGAAAAGATCCGTCCCTCGCTTCAGGCAGACGGCGGAGACGTGGAACTGGTCGAAGTTGAGGACGGTGTGGTCAAGGTCCGGCTGCAGGGCGCCTGCGCGGGATGCCCCATGTCCCAGATGACGTTGAAAAACGGTATCGAAAGAATGATCAAAAAGGAGCTGCCGGAGATTAAATCCGTGGAATC
>JBKHJS010000148.1:0-5660 GCA_046537995.1 Desulfobacterales bacterium | reverse complement strand
CTGAATGACCAAAACAAAAGACACAAGCAAACGGGTTGCGGTTACTTCTTCCGATTATTCTTGCTTGCCCCCCGATCAGTGGGATCAGGGATCACTTCAATCTGCTTTGATTTTTCGATCACCAGCTCCGGGCTCTTGTGAAAGCCGATCCGGGCATGCCGGATGCGGACTTGCGCCGGCGATTCTGGTTCAAGCGAGGAATCTGAAAAGTATAATCTGATTTGCCTGTTGTTTCCATAGAAAAATCGGCCGTCTGCGTATCTACCGGAATACGAGCCGATGACCGCGTTTCTTAAGGCCGGATCCGTGAAATTCGCGTCCGGATCGGTAATGGAATAGGCTTGCGGGTCGGAAATCCGGCCGGTTTCACGAAAATCCGCGATCCCGGTAATCTCCAGGTTGCCGTAATAGCGCTTGAGCCGGGAGACCGTAATGTCATACACCCGGCCCTTGCGCAGATCCCGGGCGGCCTCGTATATGTAGATCGCCCGGCCGCCCCTGTTGCGAACAACCGCGTTGTCCTTGTGCCGGTAAATCACGGCGCAATCTTTTAATCGATGGCGCACCGCGCCGGTCTTGGATGCATACAGATCCGCAATGCACGCGTTTTCGGATCTGCCCGCGCAGACGGCGGGCTCAGTGCGGGGCGAAAACGCGGAAGTGGTAAAACAGGCATACACCGGCAGATGGTCAGAATACCCGCGTCCCAGGTGAGGTCCCCGGCCCTTTTGGGCCCGCTGCCAGCGCTTCAGGGCGTCACCTGCAAACAAATACCCCGGGTCATACTTGTCAAAGGAGTTGTCTACGTATGAGACTCCGTGATCGTCGTAGAGCGCCGCAGGCAGCAAAATGGCATCCGGGCTCTGGGGCCGGTTGAAAAACAGGGACGACCATCTGCGTTTTTCCGGCAGCTCCAGCCAGAGGTTGTAGTGCAGGAATTTATCGGAATTTTCCGCCATCCGGGATTCGTCCACCAGGTCGCCGCTGTATACGGTTTTCAGCACGTGATTGATACCCGTCTTCCCGCCGGTGTCATTTAATGACGGGCGATTTTCCATGGTCTCAAATTCATTGTAGTTGCTGTTAAAATCGCCCATCAGCAGGTAATCGGTATTTTCCGGCAGATCCCTTACGGCCGCGGCCAGGGCCCGGGCGCAGGCCAGCCTGCGGCTTTCGGGCCCGGATTTTGCCTTCCAGTGATTGACAAAAACCACCAGCCGATGCCCGTTAATATCGATCTCGGCCTGCAGGATGTTGCGGTTGCCCGCCCCGGGCACCCGGATTTCAGTCGCCGAGGAAACGGGATACCTGGAGAGAATTGCGCATTTCACTGCACCGCGCCGGCTGTCGGCAATGGCGGCATGCGGATAATCCGCGCCCCGCTTGTGCAGCGCCTGCCGGAGCCGCTGCAGGGCACTTTCGGACTCGACTTCCTGAAGCCCGACAATCTGCGGGGACAGATCGGAGATCACCCGGCTGAGGCGATCCAGCTTGATTTCCAGCATGCGCCCGTCCCATCCGGCATCCCCGCCTGGGACATATCCGGGATATTCCGTGCCCTGGTGTTTTAAATCAAAAAGATTTTCCAGGTTATAGGCTGCAACCATAAAGCGCTCGGCCCGGGCCGGCACGGCTGCGGCAAAAAACGCGGCAATCAGTGCGGCCGTTAAGATCCGCCATCGCGCCGGCCTGCGGCAAGTATCCGGATACAGGACGTGTTCCGCGATTGCAGAAGCATCACGCACCGATTTATTACGAAAAAATTGAACCTTTATGGTGTTTTTTATTGACACTTTTTATATTCCCCGTTAAATAAAATAGTTATAATAGAAATATCCGAGTCCGTCAAGCCGGACCGGCATAATTGGCAAAACCCCTCATCCGGGGCGGCTGGCGCTGCTCCATCCCACGGGTGCCTTATGGACAAAGTGCTTATTGTAGACAGTGACCGGGAAAACATCAACACGGTCCGGGAAGGTTTCAAGGATCTGCATCACTTTGAGCTAATCACCGCAAAAAACGTCAGCGCGGCGATTGACAAGCTCAATACTTCCCGCATATCTGTCCTGGCCACCGGCATCCACCTGCCGCAAAAAGACGGCCTGGAACTGCTGGCCTTTATGACCCGGCACTTCCCGTCCATTCCCTGTATTATCATGCTCGATGAAAATGATCCCAAGCCGTGGTTCAGCGACCGCACCGGGCATACCGGCGTGCTGTATTTTCTCAAAAAACCGTTTTCATTCGGCAGGCTGGCCTCGGCGATATTCGTGGGGCTCAATCTCCGCGACGAGGGCCAGACCCGGCACGGGATGAACATGAAAAATTTCCTGCCCCTTGTTGCCATTGCCCGCAAGACCTGCCGCCTGGAAGTACGCGCCGGTACCCGCGAAAAGGGATTTTTTTACTTTGATTCCGGCAAGCTGATCAACGCCCGGGTTGACGGCATGGAAGGAGATGAGGCGGCCAAGCGGATTGCCGGATGGCAAAACATTCAGCTCACTTTCGCCCCGCTGTCCCGGGAAAACAAAACCCCCAGAATGAAAATGGACCTGCTGAGCCTGGCCCGGGCTGCATGGGAAAAAGGCGGGCAGCCGAAACAGGAAAACCGGAAGAAGGACAAGTTTCAGTGGTTTCTGGAATCCCGGGTCAGCACCCGCCTGGAGGATGCCATGCACAAGCATGCCGGGGTTCTGCGCACCGCCAAGGGCTACAAGGGGATAGCCATTTTAAATAGCGATGGCAATGTGCTGGCAAGCGATATTCCCTACGGAATCGAGATTGATTTTGCCGCCATGTCCGCGGCGATCAACAGTATGTACACGGATTGCTCCAAGCACTGGAACCGCAAGGGCCTCGGCCGCTGCCAGGGGCTGAGCCTGCACACGGACCATGGCATTATCGTCATGCGGCCAACAGACCTGTATGCCAGCGGCAATTACCGTTTCCTCGCGCTCGTGGCCGGAGACGGCAACCCGTATTTCATCCAGATGCAGCTCAAAACCATTATTCCCAGGATCCTGGCCGAAATCTCGTAAAAACGCTTCATTCATGGCTCCCAAGAAATTCTTCAATTACAGGCAAAATCGCCCATGGGCCGAGAATCTGCAGATCGTGGCACAGCTCGGCCTGACCATGGCCGGCAGTATCATTTTCTGCCTGTTTGTAGGGCGATTTCTGGATGGCTGGCTGGGAACTCCGGGCATTTTCACGGTCCTGTTTATCATATTCGGTATTATCGGCGGCGCTGTGGTGGTATACCGGCAGATCATGGAAATCCTGGAGCCCGATACCCGGGATCGGTCGGAATCCGGGGACAACAATCAGCATCCGCCTCATGACCCCGGAAAATAGGTATCCGCTCGGCTAATGGCAACAAGACAACACCCCGTCTGTGAATCCCGCCTGCCGCTCTTATAACCAGCCTCTCATCTTTTATATCCCACAGTTCAAATTATTGCGCCGGAAGTTATCTGCAAACACCCGAATTACAAGAATACAACAAATATAAATATTTACTTGACGCTCAAAACCTTTCTCTGTTATTGGAATGCTTTACTTTAACCTAAATAGAGGTTTAATCTGACACTGTCAACCGTATGGCCGGAAACATTGGAAGCAATACGAAAAATCGAAAAAAAATACTGCTCGCGCGCCCTGACGATCGCATTAGCCGTTGGGATCGTCTGCTTCCTGCTGGCTTTAAATCCCCTGGGCAAGGGATTCATCCTCGGATCCCTCTTCAGTATCGCCAATTTCATCATTATGGGCGAAACCCTGCCCCTGCGAATCGGTCATACCCGGCGAAAATCCACCGGCATCTCCCTGGCCTCCCTGGTGGGACGGTATGCGATGCTGGCCATCCCGCTGGCGCTTGCCATTAAGACGGCACAATTTGATCTGGCAGCCACGATCTGCGGCCTTTTCATCGTGCAGCTGATGATATTAAGCGAACACGTCTTTCACCTGATTCAGACCAAATTCCGAAAACCCAAGTTGCTTTAAAGAAACGCCATGGAAGATCTCGGACTCATACACCAACTCATTGTTCCCTTTTTCGGTTATGAGATGACTTTCAACCTCGAGGTCATCGCCTGGACATGGATTGTCATCATCGGCCTGCTGATTTTCGGATATCTGGCCAAACGCAACAGATCCATTGTTCCGGGAAACCTGCAGAATCTCGGAGAACTTTTTATTAACCAGTTCTACGAGCTCACCGAGGACGCGCTGGACAGGAGGCTGGCACGCAAATACGCCCCCCTTATCTGCGCCCTTTTCATGTTTCTGCTGTTTTGCAACTTCCTTGGCGTATTTCCACACCTGGGCGAACCGACAAGCGATTTGAACACCACACTTAGCATGGGCATAATGGGCTTTGTTATAGCTCACTACGTGGGCATCCGGGAAAAAGGGATCAAAGCATATATCAAAGGCTATTTTGAACCGATATTCTTCATGATGCCGCTAAATGTCATAGGTGAGCTATCCAAGGTTATTTCCATTTCATTCCGCCTGTTCGGAAACATCATGGGCGGCGACATTATTGTCATCGTGGTTTCCTATCTGACTTTCAGTCTGATACTGCCCCCGTTTCTGATCGGATTTTTCTTCATCTTTATCGGTGCGATTCAGGCTTTTGTATTTACAATGCTAACATTGGTTTATATTGCAGTACAGGTTAAGTAAACATGTCATTTGATACGATAACATGGATTCAAATAGCTACATTTACAGGGGGCGGGCTGGCCATGGGACTGGGAGCCATCGGCGCCGCTCTCGGAGAGGGCTACACCGCCGGGCTGGCCAATGAGGGACTGGCATTGCGACCGGAAAAATCAGGCGATATTCTCAAGAATATGCTGGTAGGCCAGGCGGTTGCTGAATCAGCAGCAATCTTCGCCCTGGTCATTGCCGTTCTCCTGCTTTTTCTGGGTACAGAAACGCCCTATCTACTGAAGGCTTCGGCTGTTCTCGCTGCCGGGCTGAGCATGGGTTTCGGAGCCTTCGGATCCGGGGTGGGGGCAGGATTTCCGGCTGGACAAGCCTCTCTGGGAATAGCCCGACAACCGGCCATGTCCGGCAGCCTATCCACCAACATGCTCATCGGATCCGCCGTCTGCCAGACTCCGGCGATTTTAGCAATGGTGGTCGCCCTGCTGCTTATATTCAGCGACTTTAGCAGCATGCCCCTGTTTCCCACCTGGGCAGCCCTGCTGGGAGCGGGACTCAGTACCGGCCTGGCAGCCATTGGATCCGGAGTTGGCGGCGGCCTTGCCGCGGGGGCCAGTTGCGAAGGTATCGCCCGGCAACCCGTGTCCCTGGGAAATGTGACCACGACCATGCTCGTAGGACAGGCTGTCTCCCAGACTCCTGCAATTTTCGGTCTCCTTATAAGTTTTATTCTGCTTTTCAGCGGTTTTCCCGAATCCACTGCCCTTGCCGCAGCCATGGCGCCGCTGGGGGCAGGCCTCTGCATGGGATTCGGCGGTATTGGACCGGGAATCGGCAATGGTTTAACTGCCGAGGAAGCGGTCCGCTGGGTGGCCAGGAACCTTGAAAACACTGGAGGCTTAACCCGGACCATGCTTGTTGGACAGGCTGTTGCCCAATCCACCGCCATTTATGCAATGGTGGTAAGTTTGGTGTTAATTTTTGTC
>JBKHJS010000147.1:0-5715 GCA_046537995.1 Desulfobacterales bacterium | reverse complement strand
ATCGGTATCGATGCAGTCAACTTCCGGGGCGGGATTTTTTAAAAAAAACTTTACTGGAAAGTTTTGAGAATTATTTTTAGGTACAATAACGGAGGTTTTTGCGTTTCCGGGAGTCGGGTTTTGAAATGTTTTTCATGCAGCCGGCTTCGCGGCTGCATTTCCACGGGAAAGGAGTGTGCCCATGTCTGAAGAAAGAAATTTCCTGGAAAAACAGAAAGCCCAGCTTGAGCAATGGTCAAAGCATCTGGCGCAGTTGCGGCTTCGTGCCCGGAAGATGCAGGTCGAGGCGAGCGTGAAATTCGAGAATGCCTTTGAGGAGTTGCGTGACAGAATTGAGGCGGCCCAGGGCAAATTCGAGTCCATGGCCCAGGGCGGAGAAGAAACCCGGGAGGAAATCCGGAGCCGGGTCAACGCCATCTGGGAGGACCTGAAAAAAGCCCTGGAAAAGGTGAACTCCCGGCTCAAATGACCGCGGGGTACACCACGGGTCCCGGGCCAGGAGGCAGCATCTCAGGCCGGCTGTTTCGCGTTTTCCCGTTCCCGGGTTTCCCCGGCTTTTACCCGCAGCAGGCAATGTTTTGCCGCGTCCATTAGTTTTTCAGGTGTGTCTACATCGGCCCCGGGTGCGGAGGCGACTGCGAAGCTGATGGAAATATGCAGCATATGGTCGTTGACCGAGAGGGGGTGTGTATCGAGGTGCTGCTGTACCCGCTGGAGCAAACGCTCTGCGTGGAAGCTTGCGGTCTGCGGAAACAGCACGGCAAATTCGTCGCCCGACAGTCTACCCGCGAAGTCTTCTGCCCGGACCACTTCGGAGAGGATTTCACCAACATATCGCAGGGCCCGCTCCCCGGCCTCGTGACCATAGTTTTCATTGATCTGCTTAAAAGAGGCCAGCTCGGCAACTGCCAGGCTCAGGCTTCCGGATTCCCGGCAAGAGCGATTGAATTCGCTTTGTACTGCTTCGTTGAATGCTTGCCGGTTCAGCCACCCGGTCAATCCGTCCCGGCGAGCGAGATGGGTGAGTTCTTCATGAGCGCACACGTTGGACAGGCACAGGGAAATTTTCAGCATCATGTGGCTCAGGTAAGGCGTGGTTAATTCCATGCCAAAACGCTGGTCTGAAACGTCTCCGAAATTGATGCTGCCCGCGGTCTGCCCGTCGATTTTCACCGGGCACACGGCCATGGACTTTACCGGATAGATGCCGTTTTCCGGAAAAAGGGGGGAAAACTTTTCAAGCGCATCGGATATCACTTTCGGGCTCTCCGGATTTTCCACAAGACGGGCAAATTCGGCCTGCGGGATGAAGCCGGTTCTGGCCCGGACCGTGAGCGAGCTGTCGATTCTCCGGACAAGTCCGGCTAGGCGGCTTTCTTCGATTACCGTGAACCAGACATATGGGATGTCGAATCCGGCGATGACATAGGAAAGCAAGTGTTCGAAGAAGTCCTTCAGGTTGAGCGTTTCCAGGATCCTGGCATCCACCTGGCGGAATTTCTCGTCAATGATTTCCTTTTCCTTGAGCCTTTCCAGAATGCGTTCAACGTATTTCATCGACTGACCCCTGTTTTGGCCGCTGCATATTTGAATGATGTGATGTGCTAAGCACACAAATAATTGCAAGAAAGGTGCCGTTTTGTCCGGGATTGCCGGGCGGAATTTAATCTCTTGGAATAACGGGATTTTTCAGGCGGGATCTGGAGCTGTGCCGTAAGCATGGCAGGGAATTTCGTATATTTTTGTATACAGGCTGTCCATAAAAAGATAATTCGGATCCATCCGGAAACCGCCTCTCGTTTCCGGACGGGACACGGGCTTTGACGGTTTATTCCGGAGTTTTGCCCTTTTGCCGGCCCACCAGGAGCTGCTTTTGTTTTTCCCGGCGCTTTGGATGCTTTTCCACGAACAGGGGCTGATTGCCGGGAAACGTCCTTTCCGTGTAATACATGAGCGTGGCCACAGTGGACGGCCCGGGTGTAAAGACCTGGACCTGTTCCGGGATAAAGCCGAGCTCGCGGCGGGCAAACTCCCTTGCCGCCTGCATGTCCGCGATCGTGGAGCCGGGATAGGCGGCAATAAAATAGCAGGTCAGGTAGCGCGGGATGTTTAGCCTGCGGTTTGTGCGGGCAAACATGGAGAGAAATTTCCGCGTTTCCTCGATCCGGGGCTTGCCCATGAGCGCCAGGATATGGTCCCGGCTGTGTTCCGGGGCGATTTTCAACTGCCCGGAGATGTGGCGGGAAACAAGGGCTTCAAGGTATGCCCGGCCGGACTTGTTGTCTGCCAGGATCAAATCGTGCCGGATGCCCGATCCGATAAAGACGTGCCGGATGCCGGGAATCTGCCGCAGTCTGTCCAGCAGTTCCACCTGGGGGGCGTGATTGACCGCAAGCTCGGGGCAGGTCTTTTCCCCCACGCAGCGCCGGTTTTGGCATGCCCCCTTCTCCGCCTTGCGGCGGCATTCCATTGCGTACATGTTGGCCGTGGGCCCGCCCACGTCTGAAATGATTCCCTTGAACTGCGGGTGCCGGGTCAGATTCCGGGCCTCCCGGACAATGGAGTCCCGGCTGCGGCTGATAACGGTTTTTCCCTGGTGCGCAGTGATGGCGCAGAAATGGCATTCGCCGAAACAGCCCCGGTGGGTGATCAGGGAAAACCGGATGGTTTCCAGGGCCCGCAATTCGCCCTGGTTCGCGTGCACGGGATGGGCCTCCCGCCTGAAGTCGAGTTCGTGCACCCGGTCGAGTTCATGGCTGCTCAGGGGCGCCTGCGGCGGATTGCACACCAGGTAGCGTGTGTCCTGCATCTGGCACAGGCCGCTGGCCTTTACCGGGTCTGTGTGCCTGTAAAAGCTTTCAAACATCTGCCGGAAAAGATCCTTGTCCGTACTGACCCGGGCATGGGAGGGCAACTCGATAAAGTCTTCGGGTTTTTGCCCGGAGATATAGCATATGCCGCGCACGTCAGTGATATCTGCTTTCTGCTGTATTTTCCGGGCCAGTTCCAGTACGGTTTTTTCCCCCATGCCGTAGACCAGGATGTCTGCCTTGGCGTCAAACAGGATACTGCGGCGGACCTTGTCGCCCCAGAAATCATAATGGGAAATGCGGCGCAGGCTTGCCTCCATGCCCCCGAGGACCACGGGCCGGGTGTTTTTGAAATACCGGCGGATCAGGTTTGTATAGGTGATTGCGGCGCGGTCCGGCCGCAGGCTGTTGCCTCCGCCAGGAGTCAGGTCATCGTGCCGGCGCCTTTTCTTGTTGGCCGTGTAGTTGGCCACCATGGAATCCATGCATCCGGCGGTCACGCCCCAGAAAAGTTCCGGCTCGCCCAGGCACGTGATATCTTCGCTGCCGGACACATCCGGCTGGGCAATGATGCCGACCCGGTAGCCGGCATCCATCAGCACATTGGCGATTACGGCAGCGCCGATATGCGGGGTGTCAATCCAGGCATCCCCGGTGACCAGGATGATATCAAGGCCCTGCCAGCCCATGTCCCGGACCTGTTTTTCTGTGGCGGGCGGAAACATCAGATATTCCTTTATTCGCCTTTGTTCTGCGACCAGGCATACAGCGCGATCGCCGCGGCCGCGGCCGCATTGAGTGATTCGATTTCGGGCCGGATGGGGATTGAAACGGTTTTGTCCCGCAGGTGCCCGGGCAGGCCCGGGCCTTCCATGCCCGGCAGCAGGGCAAAGGTTTTTGGAAAGTCAAACTCCGCAATCGGGGTGCCTTCCGCGGAAAGGGCGACAATGGGCATATTGCCGGGCAAGTCATGGATCGAGGGGCCCTGCATCAATCGGGCATGCATTACTGCGCCTCCGGAGGCGCGCGCGGCCCTGGGATGAAACGGGTGAGCGGATTCGGCCAGCAGGATGACAGTGTCTGCGCCGAATGCCGCTGCAGAGCGGATAACCGTGCCCACGTTTTCCGGGTCCTGGAACGGCACCAGTACGCTGCATCCTTCGGGCAGGCCGCCTTCCGGGTCCCAGCCGTCGATGTCCGGGGTTTTCACCAGCAGCAGGGGTGCGTTCGTGCCGATGACGTCCAGGTCCTCAAAGAGTCCGGGCTCAAGCTGGTACCAATGCGCATGGGCAGGCAGGCCTTCAGGGGGCGGCCACTTGTCGGATTTCGAGATCCAGGCCAGGCAGTGCGGACCAAAAGCGGCCATGATCTCCCGGACCTGGCGGGTGCCGGAAATAATGGCCCGTCTCTGTTTTTTAACCCCCCTGCCGGTGAGCAGTTTTTTCAGTTCCCTGAAGGTCTGGTTCTGCCGGCTTTCCACGGTGCGCACGGCGTGTTTTTCCATGGCGTTTTTCCTTTGCTGATGAAGCGGTGCGTCCTTGCGTTCAAATATGACCAGGCGCCGATAATGCGGGGTATGGGCAATCCGGTAGGCAATGTCTTCGGCCTGGCGGAATCGGTCTTGCGCGGCATGTGCGGCTTCGGCGGCTTCCGCATCGCAGCCCGGTCCTTTCATGAAAACCGCGCGGCCCCCGCGGCAAAGGCAGCCCCGAATGCGGGGCAGGGTTTTTCCAATGTGTTCCACGGCCCGGGAGATCACGCCGGCAACCGGAATCTGGCAGCAGGGCGTGACCGCATGCGGGTATACCCGTATGCCGGAAAGTCCGAGTTCGCGGATCACTTCTTTTAAAAATGCCACCCGGTTCTGCCGGCTTTCTGCAAGTATCATTTCGATTTCGGGCCTGGCGATTTTCAACGGGATGCCCGGCATGCCGGCCCCGGTGCCCAGGTCCAGCAGGGGCGAGGGCAGCTCAGTGAGGTGCGCGGGCAGGATGGAATCTGCGTACAGCTTGAGCACCATGTTTTCGAACCTGTGAATCCGGGTGAGGTTTAATTCCGGATTGTACCGGCGCAGCAGGTTGTGGTACTGCCATAACAGTTCCAGCTGCCGCCGGGTCAGTTCAATGCCGCAGCCGCGCAGCAGCCGGTCCATGTCCGGGGGCGTGTAATCTTTCTGCCCGGCAGATCTTTGCGGGGAGTTCTTTTTCATTATGAGCGATTCAGAGACATTTTTCTTTGTCCGGAGCTGGCCGGTTTTTTATGAAGACAACCATCTTCTGGTTGTGTATAAACCATCCGGCCTGCTGATACAAGGCGATCGTAGCAGAGATGTTTCTTTGCTGGACCTGGCCCGGCGCTGGATAAAGATCCGTTACCAGAAACCGGGAAACGTTTTTCTGGCCCTGGTGCACCGGCTGGACCGGCCGGTGGCCGGCGTAACAGTTTTTGCGCGCACCTCCAAGGCCGCCTCCCGGCTCAGCGAGCAGTTCCGCACCAATACGGTGGAAAAGCAGTACATGGCCGTGGTCGAAGGCGTGGTTCCGGATGCCGCAGGCGAACTCGTAAATTCCATGGAACGCCGCGGCCCCACCAGCCGCATTCTGCACGCACCAACGGCAAAAACTCAAGAAGCAAGGCTTTCCTACCGGGTGCTGGATGCCGGAGAAAACCGCAGTTTTCTGGAAATCGACCTGCATACCGGCCGGCATCACCAGATCCGGGCCCAGCTTGCGCACATGGGATTTCCCATCCTCGGCGATCTGCGCTACGGCGGCAGCAAGCCCCTGCCCCAAAAGCAGCTGGCCCTGTTTGCCAGCAGCCTGTCATTTTTCCACCCCACCCGGAAAACCCGCATGGACTTTTCCTGTCCGCTGCCCGCGGGCTGGCCCTGGCCGGATGTCGCCGA
>JBKHJS010000146.1:0-5761 GCA_046537995.1 Desulfobacterales bacterium | reverse complement strand
TATATGGTTGTAAATATCTGCGGGACCCGGGCAGGGTTTTCTCGTGCGGAGATTGACGGGGCTGCCGCATGGCCTGTGGTTGGTTAAATCAGCCTGAAAATTCTCCATTTGACAGGATTTTCAAATCCGTGTAATTTTTTTAAATAACTGTCGTTCTGAATGCCATGATATAAAAATCCGGTAAACGCCATGACCACCTGCAGCGCAAAACACTTTGCCATGATTTTTTCATTGCTCGCAATCTGGCTTGCCGGGCCGCCGGTGCCGGCAGTGCAGGCCGGAAAGGTGCGCAAGCCCGCGGTGGCAGGGAAGTTCTACCCGTCGGATCCGGACGAACTTGCCCGGATGATTGATCAAATGAGCCGGCAGGTACGAAAGGAGCCGGCAAAAGACCTTCCGGATCGGCCCCTGAAAGCCCTGATCATGCCGCATGCCGGCTACCCGTATTCCGGACCCGTCGCAGCCCGGGCCGCACAGATCCTGGAAGAACAATCATTTTCCAAAATCATAATCATGGCCCCGGACCACCGGGTGGGCTTTGACAAAGGGGCCGTCAGTGATGCGGACAGTTACCGGACACCGCTTGGCAGAGTGGGTCTTCACCCGGATGCCGCGCGCCTGAGAAAAGAAAATGACTTGTTCCGAGCTGTTGCGGCCTCGGATAAGCGCGAACACGCCGTGGAAGTAATTCTCCCGTTTGTCCAGACATGGCTTTCGGATTTTGAGATCATTCCGATCGTGCTTGGAAAAAACGATAATGCCGAATCCTATGCCGAGGCAATTGAAACCGTGGTGGACAGCGACACCCTGATCATTGTCAGTACGGACCTGTCCCATTACTTGCCGTACGAAAAGGCCGTATCCCGGGATCGCAAGACAATCGAGATCATCACAGACATGAAATCACAAGAACTTGCAGCCGACCCACGGCGCGCATGCGGGTGGAAACCGCTTCTGGTGCTCATGGAGATGGCCCGGGACAAACAATGGGATCCCCGGCTGCTCCACTATGCCAACAGCGGTGATACCGCCGGCAGGCGGGATCAAGTGGTCGGTTACGCAACCATCGCATTTTATGGAGAAGCCCGTATGAGTGAACATGAAAACAACCGGCAAATCAGCAAGGAAAAAGGAGAAGTGCTGCTGGAAGTTGCCCGCAAAAGCATTGCAGACCGTCTGGGCGTGCAAACCGATGTTTCACCGGTCGAAGATGCCTCAGCCCAAGACCCGGTCTTCCAATCCAATCGCGGCACTTTTGTCACCCTGAAAATCAACGACCAGCTTCGGGGATGTATCGGAAACCTGGTGCCTGAAAAGCCGCTAATAGAGGGCGTCAGGGACAATGCCGTAAATGCGGCCTTTAATGACCCGCGGTTTGGCCCCCTGTCCCCGGAAGAATTTTCCAAAATTCAAATTGAGGTAAGCCTGCTCACCGAGCCGCAACCGCTTGAATACACGGATGCCCAAGACCTGCTCGACAAGATCCGTCCCCAAGTCGACGGGCTCATCATCCAAAAAGGCGCACGCAGCGCCACTTTCCTGCCGCAGGTCTGGGAGCAGCTTCCGGACAAAAAATCCTTTCTCCAGCAGCTCTGCATGAAGGCGGGGCTGCCGCCGAACGCATGGGAAAAGGGCGACTTGCAGGTCCTTACCTACCAGGTCCAGTATTTTGAAGAGCAGAACTGAAAGCAGAATCCTGCAATTGGTCGTTGTCACCGGGATCTCCTCGGTGGTCAGCCAGTTGCTGATTATCCGCGAATTTCTCTCCAGATTCCAGGGCAATGAATTTGTCATTGCCCTGATCCTGTTTTCCTGGCTGGTGCTGGGCGGTTTCGGCACATGGGCCTCGGGACTTGCAGGCTCCCGGTTTTTGCCGGCGGACCGAACCCGGCTTGCACTGTTGTCCATGCTGCTTGCCGTGCTGTCTCCCCTGACCCTCCTGGCGGTCCGGGTCCTGCGGGATGTGATGTTTGTTACCGGAAGCGCGGTTGGTTTTTACGCCACCTTTGGCTACATCCTCGCCATAATCGCACCCTATTGCCTGCTGCTGGGCTTTGTGCTTCCCTACAGCCTGTTTTGCGCACGTGTCCTGGAGCAGGGCTTTTCCGGTACCCGGATCTATATCGCTGACAACATCGGGGACATGACCGGAGGAGCCATTTTCTCCTTTCTGCTGGTTTTTTTTGCCACGCCCATGCAGGCCCTGGTCATCGTGAATGCCGCCCTGCTGGCTTCCGCCTTTTTTCTGGTCCCCGCGGACCTGCGGCTGCGACTGGTCCTGGGCCTGGCCGCGGCTGTTGGCATCGCCGGCCTGACCGCCATGCTCTGGACAGAAGAGCCCTCGCTTCAACGGGCCGGCGGCGAGCTTGTGCACTACGAAGAATCCAGGTACGGCAGGGTGGAGATCTTCAAAAACCAGGGGCAGCATACGCTGTTTCTCGACGGCAGACCCGTATTTTCGGACCAGAACCTGGTCCAGGCAGAAGAATCCGTGCATTACCCCCTGTCCCAGCTCGACAGTGTGGAGCACGTGCTGCTGGTTTCCGCAGAGGGCGGCATGATGCGCCAAATCCGGAAATACGAGCCAGTGTCCGTGGATTACGTGGAAATTGACCCGGCCATTACCCGGGCGCTGTTTCAATATGACATGCTCCGCAAGATCCCGGGGCTAAACGTGATTCACCAGGATGCCCACCTTTTTCTATCCGGCACCGACAAGCAATATGACGCCATTATCGTCAATCTGCCCGAGCCGGAAACATTCCAGATCAACCGGTTTTTCACCAGCCGGTTTTTCGCTGAAGCCCGCAACCACCTGACAGAAAACGGGATTTTCTCTTTCCATGCCAACGACCCGGGCAATTACATCTCGGATATCCAGGGGGAGAAAATTTCGATTCTGCACCAGACCGCCTCGGCGCACTTTTCCGATATCCTCATGCTTCCCGGCCAGCGCCTTTATTTTCTGTGCGCAGACCGTCCGCTTGATGCGGACATCCCTGCCGGCCTGGCGGAAAAAAACATTTCCACGCAATATATCCGGGGATATTTTGCCGGCAATGTCACACCCGATCGCATCGGTCAGATAAAATCCCGGCTGCAGGCCGACGCCCCGGTCAACACCGATTATGCGCCCCGAATGGTGGGCATCATGTTTTCCCAGTGGTTTGCCGAGTTTGAAAGCACGCCTGCAGTGTTTACGGCCCTGCTCGCGCTGGGGCTATCCGTTTACCTGCTGCGCAGCAGAAGCGAGGAATTCGTGCTGTTTACCACCGGCGCCATGACCATGGGCAGCGAGGTACTGGTGATATTTGCGTTTCAGGTCTTTTTCGGATATATTTATTTCGAAATCGGGCTGATTGTCACCGTATTTCTGGCAGGCCTGCTGCCCGGCGCCGTGATCGGGGAATACGGCAGGAATATCGGCCGCCGCCTGTTTATCGTGACAGACATCGTGCTGATCGCGGCTGTGGCCGCGTTCATGGCCGCACTCTGGTTTGCCGGGGATGTGCTGCCGGAATCTGCCTTTCTGGTTTTCGGCGGGGTCGTTTCGGTCGCCTGCGGCATTCAGTTTCCGGTGGCCCTGCACGTGGGCGGCCGGGAAAACCCGGCTGCGGTCCGGGCGTTCTCGGCAGATCTGATCGGGGCTGCAGTGGGCACCCTGGCAGTCAGCGTGGTGCTGATGCCATATTTCGGGCTGATCTGGACCGCGGCAGCCTTAATCGCCATGAAAACCCTCAGTTTGACGTTTGTGACCGTTGCCTATGACACATAATCTGTCACGCAGAAACTTTCTTCTGGGCTGCAGCGGGGCCTGCCTCTGGGCGGCCCTGGGCGGCGGTGCCGGATTGGTGCGCCCGGCCGGCGCCGCAGAAGGGCAGAAGTCGGTGGGGCGCGTTCACGTGTTCAAGGATGACGCCCCGGACAAGCTCTGGAAATTCTCCAGGGAGGCGTTTTCCTATGAAAAGCTGGCCGGGAAAAAAGTCACCTGCAATGTCTGTCCCAACCACTGCACGCTGTCTGTGGGCGATCGCAGCATATGCCGTTCCAAGGTCAACATGGACGGCAGGTTGTACACCCTTGCCTACGGAAATCCCTGTTCCGTTCATGTGGACCCGATTGAAAAAAAACCGCTTTTCCACTTTCTCCCGCAAACCCGCGTGTTTTCAATGGCCGCCACCGGGTGCAGCTTCCGGTGCCTGAACTGTCAGAACTGGGAGATCTCCCAGGCCCGGCCCGAAGACATCCGGCACTATGACCTGTTTCCCGAGGCGGCAGTGCAGCGCGCGCTTCGTACGGATGCCCGGGCGATCGCATATACGTATTCCGAGCCCCTGACGTTTTTCGAATACATGATGGATACCGCGCGCATTGCCAGACAAAAGGAACTGAAAAACCTGCTGGTCTCAAACGGGTATGTCAACCGGGAGCCGCTGCTGGCCCTGTGCGAGGTACTGGATGCGGCCAACGTCAATCTCAAGTCCTTTGACGACAAATTGTACCGGAAACTAAACGGCGGCCGCCTGCAGCCGGTGCTGGACACCTTCAGGACGCTGAATAAGCAAAACGTGCATTTCGAGATGACAACGCTTATTGTGCCGGGCTACGTGGATGACCCGGAAATGTTCCGCGACATGTGCAAATGGATCACGGACAACCTCGGGGTTAACCATCCCCTGCATTTTCTGCGTTTTTATCCGCATTACAAGCTCGACCGCCTGCCGCCCACCCCGGTGTCCACCATGGAACAGATGCGCGAAATCGCCATGGAAGAAGGCATCCGGTATGTCTATATCGGCAATGTGCCCGGCCACGATGCAAACCATACCTATTGCCACAACTGCGGGGAAATGATCATCAAGCGACAGGGATACGAGGTTTCCGCCGCGGGGCTGTCAGGCGGCAGTTGCAAATTCTGCGAAGCGGAAATTCCCGGGGTCTGGAACCAAGAGGATGAATCATAAATCATGGTCCTCTGTCGAAAATCCGGGGTTGTATTTCTGGTTCTGATCACCGGATTGCTGATGGGGCTTTGCGCATGCGGGGCAAAGTCCCAGACACGCATGATGGAGGTTACCTCCTATTGCGGATGCCCCCAGTGCTGCGGTTGGGAAAGAGGTTCCTGGAAGTGTCTGAAGCTCGATTTCTGGAACCGATACATTGCCGGGGGCCCGAACGCGGGCGAGCCCTATTCCGGCCTGACCGCCAGCGGCACCAAACCCCGCGAACCCCAACCCGGCCTGTTTTCCGTGGACAGCCTGGTCCATCCCTGGATGATCCCGGTACGCATCATTTTCTTCCCCTGGCTGTTTATGCCACAGGACGGCACCATTGCCGCGGATACCCGATACCACGCATTGGGCACGCGCATGTACATACCCGGCTACGGCTACGGCGTGGTCGAGGACCGCGGCAGCGCCATCAAGGGCCCAAACCGCCTGGACGTGTTTTACAAATCCCATCACGAGGCCCTGCAATGGGGGCGAAGAAAGGTCAACGTCACGATTTATCCCTGAGCCGTCCGGCATAAACACCCCGTCAATCAACACCCGAGAAAAACCAGCCAGCTTACCACCACAGGCTGATTCAGCCTTCCCGATCCTGAAGATTTGTCGCTGCACTCCAGGGAGTTAGAAACTTTGTGGAATCAGGCGGGGAATTTCCCGAGGGGGTTGGACCAGGCCGGGACGGCGGGGTGGTTTGCGCAGATGCATCGGGCGCGAAAGCGGACGGCAGATGCGCAAACTTCCCTGCCGGCCCG
>JBKHJS010000145.1:0-5838 GCA_046537995.1 Desulfobacterales bacterium | reverse complement strand
CCCTGTACAGACCCCTCGACAGGCTCCCCACATCTATTGCCGGAATACTTCAAAACCCCCGGTGTAGGGGCGAACCTGTGTGTTCGCCCGGATATATGGTTGTAAATGTCTGTGGAACCAAACAATGCCCCTTGATCTTGTTCATTACGGACATCCAGATATGAGGCGCTTTTCGCGATCATGATCGAAAAAGCACCGATTCTGGCAACAACAACGAGAACGAAGCCAGGGGCAGCGGATCTATTTTTCCTTTTGCATGCACCGGCTTTGTTTGCTATACAAACTTTTTTATGAAGATGTTGTCAAACCTTAACAGGAGATTTTCGCATGGCCATCAGCGAGGAACTGCTCGATATTCTGGTTTGCCCCAAGTGCAAGGGCGAAATATATCTCAATGACAGCAAGGACGGCCTGATCTGCGACAACTGCGAGCTTATCTACGAAATCCGCGACGATATACCGATAATGCTGGTGGACGAAGCCAAACCGATCTCGCAGTAATGAGCCGGCCGACCTCACCTGCGCCCGCAAAACTTGTCATCGGCGTCTTTACCGCCGAGCCGGACCTGATTGTACCGGTTGCCGAACGGCTCTGCAGCCAATTCGGCGAGATTGACCTGACAAGCAACTGGTTTCGGTTTGACTACACCGACTATTATACCCCGGAGATGGGCACCGGACTCTGGCGCCGCATGATGGCATTCAAGCAGTTGATCGCCCAGGATGACATCGCGGGCATCAAGCATGCCACCAATTCTATTGAATCAGCGTTTGTCGCAGGAGAAAACCGCCGGGTAAATATCGATCCGGGCTATTTATTGCGCGAACGGTTCGTGCTGGCCACGGGAAAGAATTTTTCCCATCGCATATATATCGGCGACGGAATGTACGCAGACCTGACCCTGGTGTACCGCAAAGGCGCCTTCCGGAGTTTGCCCTGGACATACCCGGACTATGCCGCCCGTGACATGCTGGATTTTCTGCAAAGGGTCCGCAGCAAATACATTCTCGATCTGAAAAGCGCTGAAGAAAGACACCATGATTAAAAGCATGACCGCATTTGCCGGGGCCGAGGACGCAGACGGGGGCATCACCACAACGGTTGAGATCCGCGGCTACAACAGCCGTTATCTGGATCTGTCAGTACGGCTGCCCGCCACATACGCGAGCCTGGAGGATTATGTCAAACAGAGGGTCAGCAACGCCATATCCCGGGGGCGCGTCGAGGTCCGCGTCGGCATTTCCCGGCAGGAAACCCAAACCAGTAGCTTCACCGTCAACAAACAGCTCGCCGAAGCCTATTACAACGCCTTAAACCAGCTGCGGGATCACCTTTGCCTCGATGAACCGGTAAGCCTTTCCCAGCTCGCCGGAGTCATCGGAGTTGTGGAAAGCGTGGAGCCCTCCGCGGACATGGAAGACGTGCGCCAATCCCTGGGCCGGAGCCTGGAACGCGCCCTGGCCGACTTTGACGCCATGCGGACAAATGAAGGCCGGGCCATGGCCGAAGAACTCTACAACCGCCTGGGGTTTATCGAAAACTGTTTGCAGCGCATTGATCATCTCCGTCAGGGACTGCTCGCGTATTACCAGCAGCGCCTGAAAAGCCGGATCCGGGAACTCACCCGGGACACGGGGGAAATCGACCAATCGCGCATCGCCCAGGAGGCCGCATTGCTGGCCGATAAAAGCGACATCTCCGAGGAAGTCACCCGTGTACAAAGCCATGCCAAACAATTCAGGCAGATCATGGCCGACGACGAGCCCGGGGGCAAGCCGCTGAACTTCCTGCTCCAGGAATTTGCCCGGGAATTCAATACAATGGGGGCCAAGGCGGCCAGCGCGGATATTTCCCACCTGGTGGTTTCCGCAAAAACCGAGCTTGAAAAGCTCCGGGAACAGGTGCAGAACATCGAATGAATCTGAATTCTAACCAAATCAATCCAAGGAGCCTGACATGGACTACAATCTACTTCACATTGGCTTTGGCGGCGCAATCGTCGCCGAAGAGGTAATCGCCATTCTCTCGCCCAATTCAGCGCCCATGAAAAGATTAAAGGACGAGGCCCGGGAGGAGAACCGACTGATTGACGCCACCCACGGCCGCCGGACCCGGTCGCTTGTTATCACCAAGACCAATCACATCATCCTTTCAGCCATGCAGGCGGAAACCATTTCCCAAAGATTCATGGCGCTGAAGGAAAAAGAGATGGAAAAGCAGAAGCGCAAGGCATAAACCCGGTATGGCTGCCATTGCACATACAGAAAAAGGATGCCTGTTTATCCTTTCAGCCCCCTCGGGCACCGGGAAAAGCACGCTGTGCAAACGCATCCTCTCCCGGTTTCCCGACATGCGGTATTCTGTTTCCTACACCACCCGGCCGCCCAGGCAAGGCGAAACCGAGGGAACAGACTATCATTTTATCTCCCGGGAGGAATTCGAACGCCGGATTCGCGAAGGCAGATGGGCGGAATGGGCGGAAGTCCACGGCAATTATTACGGCACCTCCGCGGATCTGCTTGAGGCTGATCTTGCGGCCGGCCGTGACATCCTGCTGGACATCGACGTCAACGGAGCCCGCCAGATCCGGAAAAAATTCCCTGAAAGCATTGCCGTATTCATAATGCCGCCGTCCATGGAAGCGCTCCGCCACCGGCTGGAAAAACGCAGCAGCGAACCCCCGGAAGTGATTGCAGACCGCCTGAAAGCCGCGGAAAGGGAAATCGCGTGCAGCAGCGAGTACACCCACGTCATTGTCAACGATGAACTGGAAACCGCTTCAGCCGAACTGGTGGAGCTGATCGAAAGCTACCGCGATTGCAGAAAGCCGCATCATGCATAGCAGCCCGGGCACTTGCAGGCAACTACCCACGGCAACAAAAAATACCAATTCCACACGGACTTATTTGCATTTTGAGTTCACGCAATTTCCCAAAGACCGAAATTCTCGCCGGCAGCCACCCGGTGGCAGAAGCAATGCGGGCCGGAAGGCGGACAATCCGCGAAATCTACGTAAGCCGCGACCAACCGGCAAAGCGCATCGAAAAAGTCACCAACCAGGCCCGCAGGCTGGATATTCCCCTTACTGTGGTCACCCGGGAAGAAATCCGCAAGCTCTCCGACACGCCGCACCACCAGGATATTGCCGCGCGCACGAGCCCGTGCCCGCTTATGGACTTCGGCGCTTTGCTCAAGGAACACGGCCGGTATTCAGAAGATGCATTTCTGCTGATTATCGACAGCATCGAGGATCCGCAGAATCTGGGGGGCCTTGTGCGCACGGCGGTATGCACCGGCGTTGCCGGCATCCTCATTCCCAGGGACCGCTCGGCTGCCCCCACGCCCGCGGTTTCCCGGGCATCAGCCGGCGCTCTGGAACACGCCCGGCTCTGCATGATTACAAATCTTGCCAACTGCATGAAGGACTTGAAAAAAAATCATTTTTGGATTATCGGTCTGGATCAGCAGGGAGGCGATGCCTTGTATGATATCGATATGACCGGGCCGCGCGCCCTTGTCATCGGCGGCGAGGACCGGGGTATCCGCCCCCTGGTCAAACGGCACTGCGATTTTCTGTGCCATATTCCGCAAACCGGGGTGATCAATTCGCTGAATGCCTCTGTGGCCGGCGGAATCGCCATGTACGAAGCGCTTCGCCAGCGCATGCAGAAAAAAAGAAACCATGAAAAGGAATCCGCATCAAATGAACAAAGCTGAAATCATTACAAAAGGCCCGGACGAAAAACTCAACGTGCCCGATCATGTCGTTATCCCGTTTATTGAAGGCGACGGCACAGGCCCGGACATATGGAAAGCCACCAGAACGGTCATTGACGGGGCCGTGGAAAACGTCTACGGCGGCAAGCGCAAAATCGAATGGAAGGAAGTGGACGCCGGGGAAAAGGGGTACGAAAAAACCGGCCAATGGCTGCCCCGCCAGGCCCTGGACACCATCCGGCAGCACATTGTGGCCATCAAGGGGCCGCTGACCACGCCCGTGGGAAAGGGCATCCGCAGCTTAAACGTCACCATCCGCCAGGAACTCGACCTGTATGCCTGCGTGCGGCCCGTAAAATACGTTCCCGGCGTACCCAGCCCCATGAAGCATCCGGAGAACATCAACATGGTCATATTCCGGGAAAATACAGAGGACGTGTATGCCGGCATCGAATGGCAGGCCGGCAGCCCGGAGGCCGAAAAAGTGGCGGATTTTCTGCGCAGCGAGATGCGCGCCGAGCTGCCCGAAGGCGCGGGCATCGGCATCAAGCCCATCAGCGCGAAAAACACCAAACGCTTGGTGTCCAGCGCGATCACCTACGCCATTGACAACGGCTATCCCAGCGTGACCCTGATGCACAAGGGCAACATCATGAAGTTCACCGAGGGCGCCTTCTGCACATGGGGCTACGAAGTGGCAAAGGAGCGCTTCGGCGACGTGACCGTCACGGAAGACGACGTATACAGGCATTACAACGGCAAACCGCCGGCCGGTAAAATCGTGATCAAGGACCGGATCGCGGATATGCTCTTTCAGCAGGTGCTGCTGAGACCGGAGGAATTCGGGGTTATTGCCACGCCCAACTTAAACGGGGACTATATCTCCGATGCCCTGGCCGCACAGGTCGGGGGGCTCGGCATGGCACCCGGGGCCAATATCGGCGACCAGTGTGCGGTTTTCGAGGCCACCCACGGAACTGCGCCGAAATACGCCGGACTTGACAAGGTTAATCCCAGTTCCCTGATTCTCTCGGGCGCCATGATGCTGGATTACATGGGCTGGGACCAGGCTGCCCAACGCGTCCGGCAATGCCTTGCTGAAACCGTGAAATGCGGCAACGTGACCTATGACCTGGCCAGACAGATCCAGGGCAGCTGCGAGGTGTGCTGCTCGGAATTCGGAAACGCAATCATGGAGGGCATCTGCCGGCTGGAAGATGCTCGCTGAAGCCGGTCTGCGGGTGCGGCAATCCATATCCGATGCGCTGTTTCCAAAAACCTGCTATGCCTGCGGCAAATTCATTCCCGTTGAGCGGCGGGCACCTGAGGCCAATCCGGCGGAGCTCGCGGGCATGCCGCCAAAACCCGCATTTTACCGGGTCATGCACCCGTATTTGTGCCCTGCCTGCATGACCGACTATGCGCCCGTGGGCACACCGTTATGCACCAGGTGCGGAGAACCCTTTGAAAGCCGGGCGGATGCCGATCACCTGTGCGGCGACTGCATCATCCGCAAAAAGCACTTTTCCCGCGCCCGGGCCTGCGCCGTATACGACGGCGCCCTGCTCAATCTCATCCATGCATACAAGTACCAGCGCAGAATCGGGCTTGCAAAGCCGTTCGGGCTTCTGATGTATCTGGAATTCATGCGGCATTACAGCGATGCGGACATCCACACCGTGGCCGCCGTCCCCCTTCACCAAAGGCGCCTTCGCAGGCGGGGCTATAACCAGGCCTTTCTCATGATCCGCCGGTGGCCGCAAATGACACGAACAAACGGTAAATTGCCGGATTTCCGGATGGACATTGATGCCGATATGCTTGTTCGCCGGAAAAACACCGCCACCCAGACCGGCCTGGACCGCCGAACGCGCATCAAAAACATGAAAAACGCATTTGTCGTCAAGCATCCGGACCAGGTCGCCGGAAAGAATGTACTTTTGGTCGATGACGTCTATACTACCGGCTCGACCGTGGAGGAATGCGCCCGCGTGCTTGTGCGTGCTGGCGCGGCAGACGTTTTTGTGCTGACCCTTGCGCGGGCTGTATGAAACCTTTATAATAATGATCAGCCTGTAAAAAGTCTTTTTTACAGGCAGTGTTAAGTTTTAAGTGATTAA
>JBKHJS010000144.1:0-5874 GCA_046537995.1 Desulfobacterales bacterium | reverse complement strand
ACGGTCTTGCCGATTTCCACGATCCGGCCCAGGTACATCACCGCGATCCGGTCGGCGATATTGCTTACCACGCTCAAATCATGGGATATAAAAAGATACGACAGATGATGCCGCTGCTGCAGCGAAAGCAGCAGGTTGATCACCTGGGCCTGGATGGAGACATCCAGGGCGCTGACCGCCTCATCACAGATAATCAGGTCGGGACGCAGGGAAATCGCCCGGGCCACATTGATCCGCTGGCGCTGGCCTCCGGAAAACTCGTGGGGAAACCGGTAGATCATCTCCGCGTCAAGGCCCACTTCCCGCAGCAGCATTTTGGCATGCGCCTCGCGCGAATCTGTGAGCATCCGAAACTGCAGCAATCCCTCGGTGACAATGTCCATGACATTCATCCGGGGATTCAACGAGGAAAGCGGATCCTGGAACACCACCTGCAGGCGCCGCCGCATTGCTTTCATGCGCCGCTTGGAAAGGGTTAAAAGCGGCTCTCCGCGGAAAAAAACCGACCCGCCCGTGGCCGTCTCCAGGCCCAGCAGGGTCCGGCCCAAAGTGGTTTTGCCGCAGCCGGATTCGCCCACCAGGCCGATGGTTTCATTTGCCATCAGCGAGAACGTCACCCCGTCCACCGCCCGGATCTGCTCGGCCTTCCTGGAAAACATGCCCCGCTTGACCTCAAACCAGGTTTTCAAACCCGAGACTTCAAGCAAAGGGCTGTCTGCGGCATCCCATTGCGCTTTGGCCTGATTTTTCGGATCTGTTTTCATGGCTCCCCCGCGTCCGGATATGCCAGAAAGCATGCCGCCCAGTGGCCGCCGGCACATTCCACCAGCCCGGGGGTTTCCATCCGGCAGCGTTCATAAGCGTGCGGACAACGATCCCGGAATCGGCATCCCGACGGATAGTGCAAAGGCGAAGGCACCTGTCCCGGAATATCCTTTAAATGGGTACGTCCCCGGGCCAGGCCGGGTATGGCCTCCAGCAGGCCCCGGGTATAGGGATGCACCGGCCGGCTGAAAAGTTCTTCCAGGCCCGCGCTTTCCACAATGCGGGAGGCATACATCACGATCACGCGATCACACATTTCCCAGACCACCCCCATGTCGTGGGTAATGAGCAGCAGCGCGGTTTCGTTCTGCTTCATTTCCCGGATCAGGCCGAATATCTGGGCCTGGGTGGTCACATCCAGGGCAGTGGTGGGTTCGTCTGCGATGATGAGCCTGGGCGAAAGCATCAGGGCCATTGCGATCATGACCCGCTGCTGCATGCCGCCGGAAAGCTGGAACGGGTATGCATGCATCCGGCCGGCCGCATCCGGAATCCCCACCTTCTGAAGCCAGGACAGGGCATATTGCCATGCCTGCTTTTGGGGCATCCTCCGATGAAAACCAATACCCTCCACCATCTGCTTTCCGATTCGGTGCAGGGGGGAAAGCGCCGAGAGCGGCTCCTGGAAGATCATGCTGATCTCGTTGCCCCGCACCTCCCGCAGCTCCGGGGGATCCACCCGCATCAGATCCCGGCCCTTGAACAAAACTTCGCCTGCGGAAATCCGTCCCGGCGGCGAGGGGATCAGCCGGGTCAGCCCCAGGGCGGTCACGGACTTGCCGCACCCGGACTCGCCCACCAGGCCGAGGCTCTCGCCGCGGTTGATGTGAAAGGAAACATCATCCACGGCCCGGAGCACACCCTCGTCGGTTGCAAACTCGACGGCCAGATTGTTTACCGAAAGCAAAGTCAAATTCTTCCCCTCATTACCCATCACTCATTACGCATCACCGGTCACTCCATCCGGCTGTATTCCTTGGGATCATAGGCATTGCGGATGCCTTCGCCCACAAATACCCCGAGCAGCATCACGACAAACAGCGCCAGGGAGGGATATACAATCAGCCACCAGGCCCAGCGGTACTGCTGGGCCTCAAAAAGCATCTCTCCCCAGCTCGGGGTGGGCGGGGGCATGCCGAATCCCAGGTAATCCAGGGCAGCCAGGGCGCCGATGGCACCCACCAGGGAAAACGGAAAAAACGTCACCACCGGTACAAGGGCATTGGGCAGGATGTGTTTGAATATAATCTTGTGTGACGGCACGCCCATGCACTTGGCGGCTTCTACAAACGGGCGCTTGCGCAGACTCAAAAACTCGGCGCGCACATAATAGGAAATCCCGATCCAGTTAAACAGGCCGTAGCACACCAGGAGCAGTTCAAAGCTGCGGCCGTAGATCGAGCCCATCAAGATCATGACGTAGAGAAACGGCAGGGCGTTCCAGATCTCCACCAGCCGCTGTGCCGTGATATCCAGCTTGCCGCCGTAGTAGCCCTGAATCGCGCCCGCGGCCACCCCGAGCATCATGGAACAGCCCACCAGGAGCAGTCCGAAGCTCAGGGCAATACGCAGCCCGTATACAACCCGGGCCAGCACATCCCTGCCGGCTGCATCCAGGCCCAGGGGGTGTTCTTCAAACGGCGGGAAGGGAAACCGGACATCGGTTTTTTCAAATGATGCAATGAACTGGCGGCCGTCAGCCAGTACCCGGTAATCGGAGACCGGGGTTTCAAACCGCTCCTGGGCCAGGCTTCGCAGCACATCGCGCTGGGAAGACGTAATTTGAGACCAGATTTCCGGGGGCTGGACCACCGGCTCCAGGTCAGCGTTGAATATCAGCTTTGCCGAATCCACGCCCTGCGGCGAGGCCTCCCGGAAGAGCAGCCGAAGGCTTTCCGGCGGCAAGGAGCGGGGTTTATAAGTGGGCAGCACCACCGTCCAGGTCCTGCCCGCCCGGTTTTCCGCAGTAAAGGTTTCATACGGGGCTGCCGTGTTGGCAAACCGTTTTTCCAGAGCCAGGACAAAGGATTCGGGAAAATCAAAATACCGGGATAATTTATCACCTGCGGCAAGGTTTTTTTCCGGTGCCGTGAAAAACCCCATCAGCCGGCTTTGACGCACGGTCAAATCCGGGGCGATATCAACACTGCCCACCCTTGCCACGGGTGTGAAATTAACGGTGACCTCGTCTTCCACCGGGATGTTTTTCGGCTTCACGCTTTGCAGGGGGCCGTGCGGGTGCGGGGCAAAGACCATGAAATTGTCCGGATTATCCGAAAACATGGGCTTTTGCGCAAGCTCCTTGTAGTCCGGCCGGGTGTGGCGGCCGCTGCCTGTAAACACATCCTCGGTATAATACTGAAAAACCGGGAAATAGGATTCGCCCTTAAACTCGACATACAGCGGGGTTGCGTTGCACAGCAGCTCGGCTGCCAGGCTCAGGGCATAGAGAATGACCAGCAGCCAGAAGGACACATGCGCCCGCTTCATGGCCCGGAATCGCGCCAGGCGTTTTCTTGTGACCGGGTTTCGGATGATCTTCAATTTACTGCTTTCGGAAATTGATGCGCGGATCGATGATCACGTAAAGAAAATCTGCCACCACATTGCCCAGCAGCCCCAGAATCGAGGTCAAAGCCAGGATTCCCATGAACACCGGGTAATCGCGGCCAACAATGGCCTCCAGGCTCAGCCGGCCCATTCCCGGGATCTCAAAGACCTGCTCGATAATCACCGAGCCGGCAAACATTACTGTAAGAATGCCGCTGAGCCCCGTGGCAATCGGTATCAGGGCGTTTCGCACGGCATGCCCCCACACGGCCCGGGAAAACGTCCCGCCCTTGGCCAGCACGGTACGCACATAATCCCGGCTGATCTGCTCGATCAGGGAGTTTTTCATCAACAGGGTCAGTACGGCGAAATTGCCGATGATATAGCACAGCACGGGCAGGCACATGTGCATGAAGATATCCTGGATTTTTCCAAATAGGCTCAACTGGGCGTAATTTTCCGAATGAAACCCGGCAATCGGGAAAATGTCCCAGAATGCGTCCATGGTGCCGGAAAACAGCATTTTCAGCACCATGCCGAAGGCAAACGGCGGGATGGCATAGCCGACAAACACCACAACACTTGAAACCAGGTCAAATACGCCGTTGTGCCGCAATGCCTTGACGATCCCGAGGGGGATGCACACCAGGTAGGAAAGCGCAAGCCCGGTCACCCCGAATATCAGCGAGACCTGGAAACGCTGCTGGATAAGCTCCCAGGCGGTCTTGTTGGGAAACCGGTAGGAGGGCATCTGCATGCCGACCTTGTTGTGCACAAGCCAGTTCCAGTAGCGCTTGTAAATGGGCTGGTCAAATCCGTAATATGACTCGATTTCCCTGCGCTGCTTTTCTGAAACGCTCACTGAAGCCCCCTCGCCATCCGAGGATTCTCCGCTGCCGATGCCCCGCATCTGCATGATGGCCTGCTCAACCGGACCGCCCGGCACGAACTGGATTAACATGAAGCAAAGCACGGTAATGCCGAGAAAGGTCGGAAAAATCAGCAGCAGGCGTTTTACGAAATAATCGAGCCGTTCCATATGTTTTGCTTCAGCGATTTTTTTGCGGCCGGGATGCCGCCGGGTTTGGGACGAAAAATGTCAACCCTACAGATACCGCATCGCACGCCGATTTTCAAGAACAATGAGGGATCTGGCATCCAGCCCCAGACAAAAACAGGGAACAAGAATCGATTTCTTGTTCCCTGGTAAAAGGCATGCTTTATTGGAATGGAAAATTAACGCTTGGAGAATTGGAAGCGTGCCCGGGCACCGCGCTGACCGTACTTTTTGCGTTCCTTTTTGCGCGGGTCGCGCTTGACAAATCCGGCCTTTTTCAGCGTCAGGCGAAAATCCGGGTTGGACTGGGCAAGGGCCTTGGTAATCCCGTGCCGGATCGCGCCGGCCTGCCCGATGGTGCCGCCGCCGCGAACGTTGATCTTCACATCGTATTCATCCATCGTATCGGTGAGTTCAAAGGGCTGCATCATCATCTTACGGGCCGCATCATGTGCAAAAAACTCTTCGGCCGGCTTGTTGTTGATAATGACCTTCCCGTTTCCGGGCTTCAGCCAGGTCCTGGCCACTGCCTGTTTCCGTTTGCCGGTGGCATAAAAAACGCTTTGCTGTTCCATCAATCCCCCGAATGCTCTTTATAGAATTCTTTATCCGTGCGCCTCAAAGTTCGTTAAACCTCCAGCACCTCGGGCTGCTGGGCTTGGTGCGGGTGCTGATCGCCTGCATAGACCTTGAGCTTTTTGCCCATGGAACGGCCCAAGGGCGTTTTCGGCAGCATTCCCTTGACTGCGATGCGAACCAGGTCTTCGGGCCGCTTCTCCCGGAGCTTTTCAGCGGTAATGGCCTTGAGCCCCCCGATGTAGCCGGAGTGATGGTAGTAATTTTTTTGACTCCACTTCCTGCCGGTCAGTCGCACCTTATCTGCGTTGATCACGACCACGAAATCGCCGCAGTCCACGTGTGGTGTAAACATGGGGTTGTGCTTGCCGCGCAGGCGGGATGCCACTTCCGTGGCCAACCGACCCAGCACCTTGCCCTCGGCGTCAACAACGTACCACTTTGCCTCAATTTCTTCCTGCTTGGCGCTCTTGGTATATTTTTTCAATGTTTCCACTCCTTCATGCAAAAAATTAATTAGAAATCTGTAACTAAAACCGCGACCCCTGTCAAGGAAAAAACATTCTCCTGCTCCAATTCCCGCCAAAACTCAAAGCCGTGACAGATCTGAAACCGCCCCGGAAAAATCCGGACTTCACCCCCGGGCCGCGTGCTTCAATTGCCGGGACAACCGCATGTCGCTGCACTCGGGCCGGGACACTCTCGCGCTCGCTTCGCGGCGGCTCGGCAAACTCGCCTGCCGGCTCAAACAGAGCCGGCCGCCAGCTCACCCCGGCACTCAATAAATTCTCTATGCTTTCATTGGATGACAGGTTTTTGCGTTTATTGAGTGCCGGGCAAGAGCTGCTCCGGCCCTCGTGCAATGC
>JBKHJS010000143.1:0-5876 GCA_046537995.1 Desulfobacterales bacterium | reverse complement strand
AAGCTGATAATGTAGAACATCAGCACGCAGAATACAAACCAGAAAGCCGCGCCGATTTCATACTGCTTTCCGCCAAACCAGGGCAGGATGAACAAATACGGTTTTTCAAACATGTCTGCCAGGGCCTGCGGCCGGTACGTGGCATTGACGTAGCCGAGCATGGAAAAAATCGGGATATACATGGTCAGCAGGTTGTTGAGCAGACCTTCGAAAAAGTAATCGTAATAAACCTTGTTGAGCTTTCCCTGGTCAATGTTTCTGCCCAGGTCCTTTGCCTTTTCCGGCTCCGCGTCCCGGAGTCTGAGCGCCTCCTGCTTGATTTCATACCAGTAGTGAAATTCTTTTTCCAGCTCCCGGTAGCGCCGGGTCTTGAAGTTTTTCGAAAGCAATCTGGCCGCCGCCGCGGTGACCACGGCGATGACCGTGATGGTTACCACCGGACCCAGGCCATGCAGGGGGCTGAACACGAAGTCCAGCGCCCCCTGTACATGCTGCAGTGCAGATAAAATGATGTTCCAGAGGGTATCCATCATGTCGGTTTTCAGCTATATCCAGATCTCGAGTTTAAAGAACCGGAAGAACAGGAAGAACAGCACCACGGCCAGGATGACCTTGAGCTGGACCTCGGTGAAGAACTTCTGCATCCGGCTGCCGATGTAGCCGCCTACAAAACCGCCGATGATAATGGCAATGGCGATCCACAGGTCGGGCAGGTAACCGTTGATCAGGTATCCGATAAACGAGCCGATACTCGAAAAACAGGTCCCGACCAGGGATACGGGCACGGCCACGTACATGGGCAGGGCGCCGACCATGGTCATGATCGGGGTCAGCAGGAATCCGCCGCCGATGCCGAAGGCACGGGAGACAATGCCGATGCCCAGGCCGATGACGCCGAAGAGCAGCGGGTTGATCTTGAATTCCTCGCCCCAGAACTTGAATTGGTAGTTTGTCAGCTTGCTGGCGCCCGTGGACATGGGTTCAATGCGGCCCATCTGTGCGGCCCGGCCTTCTTCCTTTGCCTTTCTGACCTCTTCGTTGAATTTCTGGGTCATGGCCTTGATGTTTTTGCGCTTTTCCATGGCCCGCGGGGTCAGCTCGTAGACGGTGCGGATGCCCATGAGCACAACCAGCACGGCCAGCCATTCCTTGTAGGAGGCCAGATCCAGAAATTCGGTCACGTACTTGCCCAGCCAGATGGAGCCGATCAGGATGCCCACGCCAAAGGAAAGACCCACCGGCCAGGCCACGCGCCGTTCCTTGACCGCGTACCTGTAAAACGAGCCGAGCGGGGAAAACAGCGTCAGGGCCACGTTTGAGGGCCGCAGCACGTTTGCCGCATTCAGCCCCACCGGGCCCATGGTGTTGATCACGATCACCTGGTAGGCTGCCATGAGCATGCCGCCGGCAGCACCGATCAGTGAGAAAAATGCCCCGACCAGGATCGCGCCGAGAATGATCCACAGGGGGTTCATGTAGCGGCCGCCCAGCGAGAGCCAGAAGCCGTTGCCCGCCAGGGTGTAGTCGCCGATTTTTTCGCCGTTGACAAATACGTTGAACTCGGTATCCGGCGGGGTGTGGCGGAAGGAATCAAATGTGGCGGTAAATTCGCCGGTTTCCTTGTCCAGGTCGATGGTGGTGCCTTCGTCCCAGTAATTGCCGCTTTTTTCGTAATCCGTGATCACGCTTCGTGCGAAAATGGTCACCTTGCCGACCTGGGTGCGCTCCTTGGTGATGGTGTTAATGCCGTAGCCGGTTTCATGGGTGTAATTGAAAAACGCCCATTGCTCGGGTGTCTCCAGGGGGCCGAGGGCATTTTTGATGTCCGGGCTGAGTTTATCCCAGTCCGCAAGCTGGAACATGGTCGTGCTGTAGATGCCCCTGGCAAAAGAGGGCCCGCCGAATCGCTTTTTGACAACGCTTCCGAATTCATCCGGCTTGTTGGTAAGCATGTAGTAAAGCACCGGCACGGAAGTATCCATTTCAAAGTTGTTTTCGGCTACAGCATCCTTTAAATTTTTGACTTCGTTGACACCGCCGGCCTCGCTTGGTGCAAACTGTCTTTTGGAAGCAATTGCGATGTAGAGATCCTGTCCGGGTTCGATCTGGCCGGTAACCGTAACCTTATCGCCTGCCAGGTATTTCTGCTGAGAAACCTGCGCCTGCTGTGCGGCTGCCGGTAAGGCATAGACGCACAGCAACAGGGCGGCCAGGACAGCAAGCCCCATAAATCGGAATTTGTTTCCAGATAATGACATGTACACCTCCTCTGAAATCGTTAGTCTCAATTTAGAATCGGGTTGGTGGTTTGTTCTCTGTGAGCATACCCCAAAGTTAACGCCTGAATTTTTCCCCGCAACATCCCGGATCCGCCCTTTGGCCGCGTATCCTTGTCCGGGCGGTATTCCGGATATATAAAGCAATAATCATACCATGTGCAGATCCGGGTGTTTTTCTCCGGGCCTGAAACGGGGAAGCATTGTTACTGTTTGAAAATTATTGATATTTATAATGAGCGGCAGAAAAGCCACAATCGTTTTCCCGGTGTTGCAAGGCTGGCTGATCGCAAGGTTTTTATTGCACAGACATAAAATCTGTGCGATCTTGATTTTGGTTTTTGTAGCGGAATTCAGGCGGGTGCAATAAAAAGTATGCACTCATATGGGCATTTTGCCGTCGATTTTCATCCGGGCTGAACCTTGGGATCCGGGCTTTTCAGGGCCCGGCGTCGGCCGGGAGCAGGGCGAACTGCTGGCACATGAATTGCAAAGTTTACGCACAATGAAATCAATCCGCATTTTACTGCATATCAGCATTATCCTTTATATGACCGCAGCCGAACCGGCGCATGCCACCCAGACCCACGGGGCGCCTGAAGGGCTGTACATGCACCAGTTTTCACACCTGTTTTTCATCCTTGCCATGGGCATATTGATTTACTGGCTCAGATCCCGGGACCTGGTGCAGCAAAAGGGCTGGCGCATGATTCAGTATGCGGCTGTTTTTTTTATACTCTGGTCCACGGACGCGTTTTTGGTCCACCTGATTGACGAGCAGGCCAAATGGATCGCCCTGGAGCGGGTCTCCCGGTGGGAGATGCACATGCAGCCCGCAGGCGGACATGCCTGGCTTTCATGGTTTTACTACCTGCTTAAACTCGATCACGTGTTCTGTCTGCCCGGCATGATTTTTCTCTACGCCGGGCTCCGCAACCTGAGCCATACGGCCGGGGCAGAGGCGGCAAGCAGGGGCGGCGACTTATGATCGTATCCTACATGCCCATCCGCATGGTTGATATGGGCGGCTCGGCCCTGATGATTGTTTTTTCGTTCCTGTGTGTCTGGTGCGTCATCCGCCTTCGCAGAAGCGATCCGGACAACCTGGTCTGGACCTACCTGCTGTGGCTGTGTTTCTGCCTGGCCGGCTTTGCCGTGTCCAGATCCGGCGGTCATATTTTAAAGCAGTTTCTGGTCATGGTCGGCCAGGATGGGGTCTGGAAAGCCATGGGGCCGGTTGCCGGCAGCATCAACACGTTTATGCTCATTATCGTGGCAGCCGTAACCCTGTTTTTCAACCGGGTGCGGCATGTCTATCAGCAGATCAGCACGGACAAGCAGGCGCTGCAGGCCGCCCACGGCGAATTGCTGGCTTTGAATCAGACCCTGGAAAAACGGGTGCAGGAACGTACCGACGCGCTGGTACAGCATGAAAAGCAGATGGCGCATGCCGACCGGCTGGCCTCCATCGGCCAGCTTTCCTCGGGCATCGCCCACGAGATCAACAATCCACTGGGCGTGATCCAGGGTTATACCCAGCTCCTGCTGCGCGAGGCCGAAGCGGGCAGCCAGCGCCATTGCGATCTGCAGATCATTCTCAAGCACGCGGGAAACTGCAAGGCCATCGTGGAGGATCTGCTGAATTTCGCCCGCCGCTCCCAGCCGGAAATGGGCGATATTGACATTCACGCGGTGATTGAAGACGCCCTGGTTTTTATCCGGCATCGGTACAAGATGGAAACCGTGCACATCGAGAGGGTGTTTGGAGACAACATCCCGGCCATGCGCATGGATGAAAAAAAGATCAAGCAGGTGCTGGTCAACCTGGTGATGAATGCCGGTCACGCGGTGGCAGAAGACGGCACCATCACCATAACCACCCGTTTTGATACCAAGGGCGGGAAACTGATGATCGATGTGGCGGATAACGGCTACGGCATCGAATCCCGGCATTTATCCCGCATATTTGATCCCTTTTTTACAACCAAGCCCACCGGCGAGGGTACCGGCCTGGGTCTGGCCGTGAGCTACGGAATCGTCAAGAGCCACGGGGGTGATATTGACGTTAAAAGCGAGACCGGCAACGGCGCTGTTTTCACGGTGACCCTGCCGGTGGGCAAAACCGCATTGCCCGGAGGTCTCCAGCATGGATGAGCCCAGGATACTGGTGGTTGATGACGAGCCGGACATGCTGCAGCTGCTGTCGCGCAGCCTGGCCCCGGATCTCAAGTGCCGGGTGGATACCGCCGCCTCCGGCAGGCAGGCCCTGCAGATGCTCGGCGACGATCATTTCGACCTGGCTGTGGTGGATATCAAGATGCCGGGCATGGACGGGCTGGAGCTGCTTGAGCTTATCAGGCGCAAATGGCCGGACTTGACAGTGGTGATGATGACCGCCTACGGCAGCATTGACACGGCGGTGGCTGCCGTGAAGCAGGGGGCCTATGATTTTATCACCAAGCCGTTTGATCACGATACCCTGGTGGTTCGGCTGGAAAAGGCCCTGGAGCGCAGTCGCCTTATTTCCGAAAATCGCCGGCTCAAGCAGGACGAGGGCGGCCTGGATTTGTTTTACGGCATGGCCGGGCGATCCACGGAAATGCAGCGGGTGTTTGAAACCGTGCGCATGGTTGCGCCCACGGATATGACCGTGCTGATTACCGGCGAGTCGGGCACGGGAAAGGACCTGGCGGCCAGGGCGGTGCATGAACTTTCCAGCCGCAGCAGCGGGCCCTTCGTGGCTGTCAACTGTCCCACGGTGCCCGAGCAGATCCTGGAAAGCGAGCTGTTCGGATACAAAAAGGGCGCGTTCACCCATGCCACGCAGAACAAGACCGGCCTGTTCCAGGAGGCAGACGGCGGCACGATTTTTCTCGATGAAATCGGCGATGTGAGCCCGGCCATCCAGACCAAGCTCCTGCGGGTGCTCCAGGAGCGGGAAATCAAGCCCTTGGGCGATACCCGCTCCGTCCGGGTCGATGTCCGCATCATCGCCTCCACGAATCAGGACCTGAAAGCCAGGATCCGGGAAGGGACGTTTCGCGAGGACCTGTTCTACCGGATCAACGTGCTGCCGGTCCACCTGCCGCCGCTTCGGGACAGGCCCTCGGATATCCCGCTGATTGCCGAGAACCTGCTGCAAAAGCACCGCACCCGGCTGAAGAAACCGGAAAAACGTCTGTCCGCCGATCTGATGAGCTGGCTGCAGTCCCGGCCGTGGGAAGGAAACGTGCGGGAACTGGAAAACACCGTGATCCAGGCGATCCTGTTTTCGGCAGAAGAAAGCATCCGCCCCGAAGATCTGGATTCGCTTGCCCGGGGACAGGGCACGCCATGCCCGCCCGGGTTTGCAGATGTCGGCGGCCTGCCCTACCGGGAAGCCAAGGAGACGGTGCTGCAGTCCTTTAACGCCAGCTACATCGGCGGGCTGCTCCGGGAAACCGGCGGCAACGTCACCCGGGCGGCCAAAAAATGCGGCCTGGAGCGCCAGGCCCTGCAGCAGATCATGCGCCGGTATGATATCTCGGCGGCGGATTATCGGTCATGATTGATGGCACCGTAAAAAGTCCAATATCTGCGTTACGCGCAATTTCTCAGAAT
>JBKHJS010000142.1:0-5884 GCA_046537995.1 Desulfobacterales bacterium | reverse complement strand
TTTTGGCTGATGAATCCCATTGCTGAGCAGTTAAACGAGGTGATCTACCGGGGCAATGCCCATGTGGCGGAAATGCTCTCCGAGGTGGGCAGGAACCTGTTTTTTCCCAAGGGCATATTGTCCCAGAGTGCCGAGGCAAAGGAAAAGGCCACCCGGCTCAATGCCACCATCGGCATTGCCAGGGAAAATGATCGGGCCATGGTGCTGCCCTCGGTGATGCAGTCCGTTGTCGGCCTGGAACCCGAGGAGTCGGTGACTTATGCACCTTCATACGGGATCCCGGCGCTGCGGCGAAAGTGGCAGGGGCTGCTGTATGAAAAAAATCCCTCCTTGGGCGGCAAGGCGGTGAGTCTGCCCGTGGTCACCAACGGGATCACGCATGCCATAAGCATCTTTGCCGATGTCTGGACCGACCCGGGCGACGTGGTCGTTTTGCCGGATATGATGTGGGGCAATTACAACATGATCTTCAATGTCCGCAAGCAGGTCCGGCTCAGCCATTATCCCATATTCACTGAAACCGGTGGATACAACGTGGAAGGCCTGGCCGATTGTGTGAAAAAGGAAGCTGAAAAAAGCCGCAAGGTCGTGGTGCTGCTCAATTTTCCGCACAATCCCACGGGCTATACCATAACCGAATCCGAGGCCGACCGGATCGTGGAAGTGCTCACCGGGGTGGCTGCAGCCGGCACCAATGTGATCGCGGTCTGTGATGACGCCTATTTCGGGCTGTTCTATGAACCGGGAATCCTGACCGAATCGGTATTTGCCCGGCTTTGCGAAAATCATTCCCGGCTGCTGGCAGTCAAGCTCGACGGCGCCACAAAGGAAAACTACGTGTGGGGCCTGCGCGTGGGATTTATCACCTACGGGGCAGTCATCGAAGGTGATGCCGCACTTGTATACGACGCCCTGGAGCGCAAGACCGCCGGGTGCGTGCGCGGCAATATCTCCAACAGTTCCCACCTGGGCCAGTCCATTGTGTTAAAGTCCCTGCAGGATGCAAATTATCAGGAAGAAAAACAATCCAAGTACGATCTTTTAAAGTCCCGGGCCGAAACCGTCAAGTCCGTGCTTGCAGATTCCAAATATGCCGATGCCTGGGATGTCTACCCGTTTAACTCCGGTTATTTCATGTGTATCCGGCTCAAGAGCGTAAACGCGGAAAAACTCCGGGTGCACCTGCTGGAGAAATACGGGGTGGGGCTGATTGCCCTGGGCGAGCATGATCTGCGGGTGGCCTTTTCGTGCCTGGAACAAGGCGATATCCGGACATTGTTTGATCTCGTCTACCAGGGGGTGCAGGACCTGAGCCAGGCCTGAGACAACCCGGGCACATGGCCGAAAACAAGACATCGGGGCGTACATGGACCGTATCAAGCAACTGCCGGTGCTCGTAAAACAGCGAATTCGTACGGTCAACCTTGCCCGGGCGGGCAAATGGAGCTTTTTTTTCGTGCTCATCGGTGTCATCGCGGGCACGGGTTCGGTTATTTTCCAGTATCTCTGCCAGCTCGGGGCGCACGTGTTCATGGACTGGATGGCCGGATACCGGCCGCCCGCCCCCGCAGGCGAACACCATATTCTCCCGCCCACGGCCACGGAGTTCAGCCGCTGGGTCCTGCTGTTTCTGCCGGCAGCCGGCGGGCTGGTAAGCGGCTGGCTGGTTTATCGTTTCGCCCCGGAAGCCGAGGGGCACGGCACGGATGCCGCCATTGATGCATATCACCAAAGTGGCGGCTTCATGCGGGCCCGGGTGCCGATTATCAAAACCCTGGCCTCGGCGATCACGCTTTCCACCGGCGGATCCGGGGGAAGGGAAGGGCCGATTGCCCAGATCGGGGCGGGATTCGGGTCTTTCCTGGCCACCCGGCTCAAGCTCTCCGAGCGGGAGCGCCGCATCATGCTGGCAGCCGGCATCGGCGCAGGCGTGGGCAGTATATTCCGGGCGCCGCTGGCAGGCGCGCTGTTTGCCTCAGAGGTGCTCTACAGCGACCCGGATTTTGAATCCGAGGTCATTATTCCCGCCGGGATTTCCTCTGTGGTGGCCTACTGCCTTTTCAGCCTGGTCTTTGGCTGGGGCACGCTGTTTGATTCCCCGGAGTTTAAGTTTCAAAATCCGCTGGAGCTCGGACCCTATATTGTACTGGCCCTGGTGCTGGCCGGGCTGAGCTATTTTTACGTCAAAACCTTCTACGGCGTCGGCGACCTGTTCCGGGCCATTAAGATCCCCAATCATTTCAAGCCCGCCATCGGCGGCATGCTCACCGGAATGATCGGGTTTTATCTGCCCACCACCCTGGCCTTTGGCTATGGATACGCCCAGCAGGCCATTTTCAATGAACTGGCGATTTCCGTGCTGCTGGCCCTGGCCCTGGGCAAGATTCTGACCACTTCGTTTACCATCAGCTCGGGCGGCAGCGGCGGGGTTTTCGGGCCGTCGGTGGTCATCGGCGGCGCCATGGGCGGGGTGATCGGAAAGCTGTTTCACCAGTTTATCCCGGGTATTGTCGCCAGCCCGGGGGCCTTTGTGGTTGTGGGCATGGCCGGTTTTTTTACGGCCGTATCCAATGCGCCCATTTCCACGATCATTTTTGTCAGCGAGATGACCAATTCCTACGAGCTGCTGCTGCCCAGCCTGTTTGTCTGCTCCATTTGCTATGTCTCTTCCCGCCGCTGGGGGATTTACCGCAGGCAGGTCAAAAACCGGGTGGCCTCCCCGGCCCATGCCGGCGAATTCATGGTGGACGTGCTGCAGATGATGAAAGTACAGGACCTGATGCACCTGGTACACAAGGTGGAGTCCATTCCCGAGCACATGCCTTTCCGGGAGTTCAAGCTGTTTTTCTCCCGGACCAAGCAGCACTATTTTCCGGTCATGGATGAAGACGGCCGGATGGTGGGGATCTTTTCTAGCACCGATGTGCGGGGGGTTCTTTTTGCCCCGGACATTGAGCAGCTGGTGGTGATGCGCGACATTGCCACCACAGAGGTGGTATCCACCACGGCATCCGAGGATTTAAATGTCGTGCTCCAGAAAATGACCACCAAGAATATTGACAGCCTGCCCGTGGTTTCCGAAGACGACGAGCGGATTCTGCTGGGCATGCTCGACCGGCGGGACCTGATTGCATTCTACAACCGCCAGATCCAGCGCCTCCGGGCCGGCGAATTGGCCTCGCAGTCCGCGGCGTAAACGGCTTTCAGTAGGTCACGGATACCAGGAACAGCCCGTGGGGCGGCGCGGTGGCAGCAGCCCGGCTCCGGTCCAGCGAATCCCGTATGGCGGCAAAATCAGCCGGGGTGATTTTGCAGCGGCCCACTGCGACCAGTGTGCCCACGATGTTTCGCACCATGTAGCGCAGAAATCCGTTGGCAGTGATTTCAAATGCCAGATGCGGGCCGCGGCCGTCTGCTATAACCCGGGCTGCGGATACCGTGCGGATGGAATCGGACCGCGGGCTTCCGGTGTTTTCAAACGCGGAAAAATCATGGGTGCCCGCAATCGCTTCTGTTGCCTGCTGCATGGCACCCACATCCAGCCTGTCTTTGATGTGCCAGGCATACTGCCGTTCGATGGCCGCGGGCAGGTTTCGGTTCAAAATATGATAGCGGTAGGTCTTTTCCCGGGCGTCGTATCTTGCGTGAAAGGTTTCGTCTGCCGGCTTGCAGCAATGGATGACAATGTCTGCGGGCAGCAGGCTGTTTAACCCGGAGAAAAAATCATCTGCCGTAAGTCGGGTCTTGCATCGGAAGTGGGCGGTCTGCCCCAGGGCGTGCACGCCCGCATCGGTTCGGCCCGCGGCGGTGACCCGGATGTTTTGTCGGGTCATTTGAAATACGGCCGCCTCGATGGCCCCCTGGATCGTGCGGCCGGATTTCTGGATCTGCCACCCGTTGAAATCCGTGCCGTCGTATTCGATAATGAGCTTGAAGTTTTTCATTTGCCAACAAATCCATTTTTCTTCGTGGACTTCGCGGTCTTCGTGGTATAATTTACATTTTTCTTACAAGGATTCAAGTCCGGTTATATAATCCGGATCGCCCATAACGCAGGAGATATATCGGTTATGCCAAAAGGTTTCAAGGCTTCGGCGGTTTCCGCCGGCATCAAGAAAAACGGAAAAAAGGACCTATCCCTGATCGTATCGGATGTGCCTGCCGCGGTTGCCGGTGTATTCACCAATAACCGGGTTCAGGCCGCACCCGTGGTGCTGGACAAACAGCGGCTGGCCTGCGGCACATGCCGGGCCATTATTGCCAACAGCGGCAATGCCAACTGCGCCACAAAGCAGCAGGGCATGGCAGACGCCATATCCATGACCCGCTCGGTTTCAGATGTCCTGGATATTGATCCGCAGCACGTGATGGCGGCTTCCACCGGGGTCATCGGCGTACCGCTGCCCGTGGAAAAAATTCTCGCCGCACTACCGGATTTGGTTGCAGCACTGGATCCGGACGGATTTGCGGACGCGGCCGAAGGCATCATGACCACGGACACAAAAGCCAAGCGGGTTCGCCGGCAGGGCGAAATTGCCGGGCAGCGCTTTGAGATCACGGCCATGGCCAAGGGCGCCGGCATGATCCGCCCGGACATGGCCACCATGCTGTGTTTTGTGTGCACCGACATTGACATGGATGCCCCGTCTTTGCAGCAGGCCCTGGCTTATGCCAATGCACGCTCGTTTAACCGCATTACCATTGACGGGGATACCAGCACCAATGACACGGTGCTGGTAATGGCAAACGGCCGCTCCGGGGCCGCGGCGCGGAGCCCGGAGCAGAAGGATGCATTTTCGGCCCTGCTGGCAGAGGCCCTTGAAGAACTGGCCCGGATGATCGTGGCAGACGGGGAGGGGGCCACCAAGTGCGTGGAAATCGCGGTTATCAATGCGCATGATGAAAAAGCCGCCCGGCAGGCGGCTGATACCGTGGCCAACTCCAGCCTGGTCAAGACCGCGTTTTTCGGCGAGGATGCCAACTGGGGGCGCATTCTGGCGGCCCTGGGCCGGGCCGGGGTGGATTTTGACCCGGAGCGGGTGGACATCTGGTTCGGCAATGTGTGCATGGTGGAAAACGGGGCGGGGTGCGGCGCGGAAGCCGAGGCCGCGGCCACGCAAGTGCTGCGGGCCCCGGAATTTTCCGTTTTCATTGACCTGAAGTCCGGGGCATCCCGGGCATCGGTGCTGACCTGCGATTTTTCCGTGGACTACGTGAAAATCAACGCCGACTACCGGAGTTGATCATGGCAGAAGCCGGCAACAGGCAGATACGTTTGCAGAAGTTTTTGGCAGATGTAGGCGTGTGCTCCCGCCGCAAGGGGGAGGACTACATCCGGCAGGGTCTGGTGCGGGTAAACGGGGAGACCGTCACCACGCTCGGCACCACGGTGGATCCGGCGGCAGACCGGGTGGAGGTCTCCGGCAGGCCGGTTTACCCGCGCCGACAGGATGTCTATATCATGCTCCACAAGCCGGCCGGTTATCTTTCCACCTGCAGCCAGCCGGGCCGGAAAATCGTGCTGGACCTGGTGGACACCGACCGGCGGGTTTTCCCGGTGGGCCGGCTGGACAAGGATTCCACGGGGCTGCTGCTGCTGACCAGCGACGGCCGGATCCATCACCGACTGGCCCATCCTTCCTTTGACCATGAAAAGCAATACATTGTCACCGTGGACCGGCCCGTTGCCGATGCAGACCTGGAAAAGCTGGAAAGCGGGGTGGCACTTTCCGACGGCATGACACGGCCGGCAGCCATTTCGCGCCGGTCCAAAACCGCCTTTTCCATTACCCTGCAGGAAGGCCGCAACCGCCAGATCCGGCGGATGGCCGAGGCCCTGGGATACACAGTAAAATCGCTGCACCGGGTCCGCATGGGCCCGCTG
>JBKHJS010000141.1:0-6009 GCA_046537995.1 Desulfobacterales bacterium | reverse complement strand
CGATCCATTAAGCCCTACAAGCCCGGAAAACCCATTGAGGAACTGGAGCGTGAGTACGGGATATCAGGTTCCATTAAGCTTGCATCCAATGAAAACCCGCTGGGCAGTTCGCCAAAGGCGCTTTCCGCCATGCAGGCGGCCATGGAAAAACTGAACCGGTACCCGGACGGCAGCGGATATTACCTGGTTGAAAAGCTGGCGGGCAAACTGGGGGTGGATCCCGGATGCATCGTGCTGGGCAACGGATCGGATGAAATCATCGGCATGCTCACCCGCGCCCTGATGCAGCCCGGAGACGAGGCCATCATGACAGAACCCTCGTTTCTCATGTACGAGATCATGGTCCGCTCCGCTGGGGCGGAGCCGGTTTTCGTGCCGCTTAAGTCGCTTTTCGTGGATCTCGACGATATGGCGGCCAGGATAACCGACAGGACCCGGATCATTTTCTTAAACAACCCGGCCAATCCCACGGGTACGATTATTTCCAAAGACGAGTTTGCCCGTTTTATGGAGCGGATCCCCGAACACGTGGCCGTGGTCATTGACGAGGCATATATCGAGTTTGCAGCAGACCCGGACTGTCTTGACGGCCTGGCCTGGACTGCCGGTGATCGGGCCGTGGCGGTGCTGCGCACATTTTCCAAGGCATACGGCCTGGCCGGCATCCGCATCGGATACGGGGTTATGCCCGCGGAACTTGCAGAACTGCTCCATCGGGTCCGCCAGCCGTTTAACGCCAATGCCCTGGCCCAGGCCGGGGCGTGTGCGGCCCTGGATGATGACGATTTTCTGGCGCAGACCGTCTCCCTGGTGCGATCCGAGCTCGAGTTCCTGTATGCCGGCCTGGAGCACCTGGGTGTGAATTACTTTCCCTCCGAGGCCAATTTTTTTCTCATAGACGTGCAAAGCGATGCAGAGGCCTTTTTTGAGGCAATGCTGCGCCAGGGCGTGATCGTGCGGTCCATGGCCTCGTACGGGTACCCGGAATACATCCGGGTCAACGCCGGGACTCGAGAGGAAAATCAGCGATTCCTGGCGGCTTTTGAAAAGGTCATGAAACAGGTGAAAGGATAGGCCGTGAAACCGCTTCTCATTGTCATCGACGGGCCGGCCGGGGCGGGCAAGACCACGGTGAGCAAGACCCTGGCTGAGCGCCTGGACTACAAATACATTGATACCGGCGCCCTGTACCGGGGGGTGGCTTATGAAATCCTGGCCCGGGGGCTTGACCCGGCAGATGATAACGGGCTGGCCCGGCTGCTGGGGGATCTGGACCTGCGTTTTGAGCGCGGGGCAGAGGGCATGCGGCTGTATTCTTCAGGTACCGACATTACCGATTATATCCGTATCCCGGAGATTACCATGCTGGCCTCGGCGGCTTCGGCAAAGCCGATTGTCCGGCAGGCCCTGCTGGATCTGCAGCGCGGCCTGGGAAAGCAGAAAGCCGCGGTATTCGAGGGCCGCGACATGGGCACGGTGGTTTTTCCGGATGCGGACGTGAAATTTTTCCTGACCGCGGATTTAAAGGTCCGGGCCCGGCGCCGCTACGAGGAGCTCCGGGGGAAAACCAATCAGAGCCTGGAGCAAGTGGAAAACGACATGCAGCAGCGCGATGCCAATGATTCCGGCCGGGATACCGCGCCGCTGAAGCCGGCGCCCGATGCGATCACGATCGACTCCACGGACAAGCCGGTTGACAGCGTGATTGACGAGATGCTGGCATACATCCCCTAAATTGAGCGTTTCAGATTTTTAAAAGCAATTGATTTGACTTGAAAATCGCTCAATTTAGGGCATCCGGGAAATCACCGGGCAGGGCGGGGCGAGAGGATGCAGAGGGTTTGGATGAACCTTCGGGCTGAAATTAATTATTGTATTTTTGTTCCGCCTCTGTTAATGAAACCCACTTATACTCCGTTGATTACGGGAGTATATTAATAAGGCCAAAGGGGGTATTGTCGTAAATGGAAAATTTTCAGGAAAACACAGAAGACAGAGATGTAACGGGAATGGACGAGGACGTATCCGATCCGGATGCGGCAGAAGAGTCTTCCGATCAGAGCATGGCATCTTTGCTGGAGATGTACGAGGAAAGCATCAATCGCTTTGAGGAAGGCGAGGTCGTCAACGGCCGGATTATTTCCGTGGACAAGGACCATGTCCTGGTGGACGTGGGCTACAAGTCCGAAGGCCTGATTCCCATCAACGAATTCAAGGACGGCGACGGAAACGTCAATGCCGCGGTGGACGATGATGTGGAGGTCATGATCGAGTGGTGGGACGAGGAAGAAGAGCGCGTCCTTTTATCCAAGGAAAAGGCGGCCAAGGTCAAGGTGTGGGATGCCATCAAGGATGTCTACGAGGCAGACACCACCATCAAGGGCGTGATCACCAACCGGGTCAAGGGCGGTTTTTCCGTGGATATCGGGGTTCAGGCGTTTCTGCCGGGCTCCCAGGCCGATCTCCGACCGATCCGGAACCTGGATGAAATGGTCGGCCGGGAATTTGATTTCAAGGTTTTAAAGTTCAACCGCAAGCGCAACAACATCGTGCTTTCCCGCCGCGTGCTGCTGGAGGCTGAGCGCGAGATGAAGCGGGCCGAGACCCTTGCCGCCATCGAAGAGGGCAAGGTCATGGAAGGCACGGTCAAGAATATTACCGAGTACGGGGTATTCGTGGACCTGGGCGGCGTGGACGGCCTGCTGCATATCACCGACATCTCCTGGGGTCGGGTCAAGCATCCGTCTGAAATGTTCGGCATCGGCGATCCCATCAAGGTGATGATCCTGTCTTTTGACCAGGAAAAAGAGCGTGTTTCTCTGGGCATGAAGCAATTGGTGCCCGATCCCTGGACGTTTGCCGAGGAAAAATATCCCGTTGGCACCAAGATCACGGGGCGCGTGGTCAGCCTGACCGATTACGGCGCCTTCGTGGAAGTCGAAGAGGGCATCGAGGGCCTGATTCACGTTTCTGAAATGTCCTGGACCCGCAAAATCCGGCATCCCTCCAAGGTGGTATCCGTGGGCGACGAGGTCGAGGCCGTGGTGCTCGATATCAAGCCGGAGAGCCGCCGGATTTCCCTGGGAATGAAGCAGACCATGCCCAACCCGTGGGACGTGATCAGTGAGAAATACCCCGTGGGTTCGGTGATTGAAGGCAAGATCAAAAATATTACCGATTTCGGCGTGTTCATCGGCATTGACGATGATATCGACGGGCTGGTGCATATCTCCGATATCTCCTGGACCCGCCGCATCAAGCATCCCTCCGAGGTTTACAAGAAGGGGGATACGGTGCAGGCCAAGGTGCTCGATATTGACAAGGGCAACGAGCGGTTCTCCCTCGGGATCAAACAGCTCCACGACGATCCCTGGAAGACCGTGGCAGAGCGATATCCCGTTGGTACGGATATCAACGGAATGGTTACCAACGTCACGGACTTCGGCATTTTTGTTGAGCTTGAAGAGGGCATTGAGGGACTGGTGCACGTATCCGAGATCAGCAAGGAAAAGATCAAGACGCCTGTGGGCATGTATAACGTGGGTGAGCAGCTCACGGCCCGGGTGATCAATATCAATACGGAAGAACGCCGTATCGGGCTTTCCATCAAACGCCTGGAAGTCGAAGACGAAAAGGATCTGCTCCACGATTACGTCAACAATGCAAAGGCCGCTCCTTCGAGTTTCGGCGAGCTGCTAAAGGAAAACCTGAAGGAAAAATTAAACGGCGATGCCCCTCAGGCCGAAGAGGAATTCCCGGCGGCCGAGGTGTCAGAGGCAGCCTCAGAGGCAGCTTCAGAGGCAGCCCCGGAGAAAGCCATGGACGCCTCCGGCCAGGAGGAAGAAGCGGCGATGCAGCCCCCGGAATCGACACAAGAGGCCGACCAAGAGGACGAATCCCTCTAACGGCAGCAGCATTGGATGTAAAATCCGACCGGCGGTATGATCGTAAACCTGTTATCAGGCGGGCAGGCATGTGCAATGCGCGTGCCTGCCCGCCAAGTTTCCGATCCGCCGGTTTTGTATTTGATGGCAAAGTAAAAAGCCCAATATCTGCGTTGCGCTGCATCCCTCGGAATTTCACGTACGAATGTACGCTGCATTCCTCGGGCTTTGCGCGCCTTGATCTTGAGCTTTTTACTTTGCCATCCCAAAATTGACTTTTTAAGAGACTGTCAAGATTGGCAGCCCGTTTTTGTTTTGCGTATTAAGAATTCGGATTTCGAATTTGTTTCGATATTCGGATTTCGGATTTGGAATTTTATAAAGGGTGTTCGTTATGTTTTCCCGAAGACATCCCTACCTGTTTTTTCTGCTGGTGTTTGCCGGCATCATCGCCGGGGCCTCTGTGACGCTCTCGGTGATTTCTGCTTTGTCCCCGGACGGAAAAGAGGTGAAATACGGTGAAAAGGTCGGCGTGGTCAAGGTAAGCGGCCCGATCCTGGATGCCGTTCCGATTATTGAAAGTCTGCAGCGGTTTGAACGCTCCGGCGGCATCAAGGCCGTGGTGGTGCGCATTGACTCGCCCGGCGGCGCGGTGGGCGCATCGCAGGAGGTTTACCGGCAGATCCGCAAAACCGCGGAAAACAAGCCGGTCATTGCCTCCATGGGTAACGTTGCGGCCTCGGGCGGCTATTACATCGCATCCGCGGCCGACGGGATCGTGGCCAACCCCGGTACGATCACCGGCAGCATTGGCGTGCTCATGGAATACACCAATATTGAAAAGCTTCTGGAAAAAATCGGGCTGTATCCGGTTGTTATTACCAGCGGCAAATACAAGGACGCGGGATCGCCGCTTCGGGAGATGACCGAAGACGATCGCAGACTGCTCCAGGAGTTTGCCGATACCGTGCATCGCCAGTTCGTCGAGGACGTTGCCAGGGGACGGGAAATGGAAACCCCGGCCGTGGGCAAAATCGCAGACGGCCGCATCATGTCCGGGCAAACCGCCCGGGAGCACGGCCTGATCGATAAGATGGGCAACATGGCGGATGCCGTGGACTGGGCAGCCGAAAAAGGCGGGATCAAGGGCGAGCCGAAAACTGTCACCCTGCCTGAGGAAAAACTGCCGCTGGTTAAGTATTTTATGGACAAAACATCTGCAGAGTTCCGGCAGTGGCTTAGTGAGACCCGGACCGGCTCGCTTTCAGGCGGTTACATGTATGATCCCGGCGTGGAGCAATAGCCCCTATACGCGATCCAGGTCTCCGAGGCCTTCTCTTAAGACTTCGGGTTCGTCGCCGATAAGGGATATCACGCTGGAGGGTTCTCCGGGTACCGGCCCGCCGTCGATCACCAGATCGATGCTGTTTTTGAAATGTTCTTCAATAAATGAGGGATCATTGAAAATTTCGCCTTCAGGCGTGGCCGCAGTGGTGGATATAACGGGATTGCCCAGATTTTTGACCAGCTCGATACAGATATTGTGGTCAGGCACCCGGATGCCGACGGTTTTGCGCTTGGCCAGCATGATTTTGGGCACCTGGCGTGAGCCCTCCAGGATGAACGTGTAAGGTCCCGGAAGCAGCCGCTTCATGGTTTTATACGCATAATTGGTGACCTTGGCGTAATCGCTGATATTTTTCAAATCCGAGCAGATAAAGCTGAAGGATTCGCGCTTGTCTCGCTTTTTGAGCCAGTAGACCTTTTCAATGGCTTTTTTGTTGGCCAGATCGCAGCCGATGCCGTAGTAAGTGTCTGTGGGATAGGCGATGATGCCGCCGTCCTTTAACACGGCTACAGCCTTGGAAATCAGCCGGGGCTGCGGGTTCTGCGGATTGATGTGAAGTTGCATGAGCGTTCTGGCTTTTCCTGTTTTATGTTTTGGCGAATAACGGATCGGGTTTGAATATCGGCATCCTTATTATCATACATGTCGGTTTTGCCCATAGTGAAATTTGATGGCACCGTAAAAAGCTGTTTATCCCGCAGCCGCGGTATTTTTGCAACAAAGGAAATCCGTAACCGCCTTGGCTGATCGGCGGCGCGAAAAAGGAGTTTCCTCGCT
>JBKHJS010000140.1:0-6018 GCA_046537995.1 Desulfobacterales bacterium | reverse complement strand
GTATGACCCCCACGGTGCTTTTGCCGGCACCCGGCATGCCGATTAACACGAAATTGGAAAATACCCGTTGCATTCAGCCCTTTAACCGGCTTCAATGCCCAGGCGGCGCAGGGTTTTTTTCCTGGGAATGCCGTTTTTGTCATAGCCCCGGATCTTGTAATATTTTTTCAGCATCTGCTCCAGGGGAACGGTCTTTTCTTCTGCATCGCACTTGCGTCCCTCGGTTAGCAGGCGCCGGGGCAGTGTATCATCCTTTTTGGATATGCCCTCCCGGGTGTTCATGTAGCGCTCCAGCACATGCACCCGTTCTCCGGCCTTGTAAAAGGCGAGCATGCTCAAATAGGGTGTATAGCGCTTGCCCAGGATGGCATGCCAGAGCTCGGGCCACAGGCTCACATCCATGAGATTCAGGGCGAGTTTGGACATGTTCTGATTTAACAGCCGGATCATGAAATTCGGGGTAAACCGGATCAGGGGCGGCTCCAGAAAGACCGCAAAAGAGGTAAACAGGCAGATGTGCAGGCAATTGACCGCGGCAAAGGTGTTTTCCATGAACTTGACCATGTAGGGCTTCCAACGAAGCGCCTGGGGATCGGCCATTCCCAGCAGCACCTCCAGGCCCACCGCATATGCCGACAAGTGACAACCGCCCCGGTTGGCCGTGGCATATGACAGGCCGTGGCCAAACGCCCCCCGCGGATCATATCCGGGCACCTCCATGCCCTTGACATGGATGGCAAAGTCCTCGCCCCCGTATTTTTTCGATGCCTCGGCAGATCCCATGGCCAGGTCCTTTCCAATGCCCCGGCAGAATGCAATATCTTCGATCATCCCGGCAACCCCCTCGGGCGAACCGAATGTCAGATCCGTGGAAATCATTCCTTTTTCAGTGGCCTCCATGGCCCAGGCCAGGGTGCCGCCGGTGGAAATGGTATCCATGCCGTATTCCGCGCAAAGCTCGTTCCAGTCCGAAATGATCTCCGGATCGAAAATTTCAAGATTGGTGCCCATGAGGGTAACGGTTTCATATTCCGGCACGTGGCGCTGCTCTCCCCGGATGGTGCCCTTGTGTCCGCACAAAATGGCACATGGCTTGCAGGTGTCATGCCTGGTATTGAACCTTTCGGCCATGGTTTCGCCGGACACCTTGGATGCAAGGCCGTGATTGCCGCCGGTAAAATTGCGGATCGGCAGGATGCCGGCGGCGTTTCCGGCATTGAGATTCGCGTTGGTGCCATAGTCCCGGAATGAGCCGGCAGTCACGAAATTGTGATTGATGTATTGGAAAAACCGGCGATTGGATTTTCGGAATTTTTCCTTATCCACGGGTACAATCTTGTATTCATTTCCCTTTGCCACCATGCCTTTGACGTTTTTTGCCCCCAGCACAGCGCCCATGCCGCCTCTTCCCAAAAAGCGATGCCCGGAACGGATATTGGCAAACCGGACCTGGTTTTCTCCGGCCTGACCGATGACCATGGCACCGGATCCTTCGGCAAGCATGGACTCTTCGGCCTTTCCGGTACCCTGCCCCCAGAGATCCGCGGCAGGCTTGAACTCGACCCCCTCTGCATCCACACGCAAGTACACAGGCTCGGACGCTTGCCCCCGGATCACCATTGCGTCCCACCCCGAAGTCTTCAAGGCCATGCCGAACGGGCCGCCGCATGAACTCGATGTCATCAGTCCTGTAAGCGGTGATTTTGTAACCGCTTCAAACCGGCCGGAGCACGGCACGCCGGTACCCATGAACACCCCCATGGCCAGGACAAATATGTTTTCCGCCCCGAGCGGGTCAATGCCCGGGGACAGGCGGTCATAGAGCAGTTTCAGTCCGATGCCCTTGCCGCCGAGATAGAGCCTGCGGTCCTTATCCGAAATCTCGGAAACGGAAAAACTTTGGTTTGTCAGATCCACATCCAGCACCTTGTTGCTGGTGCCTACAATTTCCTGCATGGCAGACTCCTTTGGAATTTTTGAGAAAAATTCGCAGAATTATCTTCGCCCGGCCGGCCGGATGTCAGCAATTTTTCCGCAGGCTTCTGGCCCCCCAGTCTACACCCAATCCCCGCACACAGGCAACAGGAATTGTTCCGCCGGATCAGGTGATTTCCCCGGGCTGCGAAATAAATGTTTGCAAATCCCTCATACCTGACTTAGAATGACATGTCAATTTATACCGCAGGTTTTGGGTCGTCCGCTTCCAGGCCTTTGACTTCTCTCCCGGGGTATGGTTTTATCACTGCACCCGCATAATATAAAAAGGCAATATAACCGGCAAGCGGACCCGGCTGCACCATCCTTTCCAATACGATTTGCGCCTTTATTTAAAGGAGATGGACCATGCAGAAACTCCACTACGAATTTTACAGCCATCCCAAAATCACCTCCGGCGCCTGCTCCCTGGAAAGCATCCCCGCGGAACTGGCAAACAACGACGCGCATAAACCGCTGGTTATCACAGGCAGGGAGCATAAGCGGCGGGGATTGGACAAAACCCTGATCCGGGCCTTTGCCGATTCCGGCTGCCCCCTGGGCGGCATTTTTGACGAAATCCGCGATTATGCCGGCATCGGCCTGGCCCGCCAGTCGGCGGCCCTGTTTGCCGAGCGGGGCTGTGATGCGATTATCGCGCTGGGCGGCGGGCCGGTGGTGGATGTGGCCAGGGCGGCCAATCTGCTGGTTTCCCATGACACAGAGAATCTTTTTCAGTTTTTTAACAGCGCGCCCATCGGCAAACGGTTAAAACCCCTTATCACAATTCCCACATGCTGCACCAACGGAAGCGAGGCCGGCAAGACCTTAACCGTGGACAACCACCGCCTGACTTCGGATTTTTTGTACCCGGATGCCATCATCCTTGACAAGCGCATGACATCGGCATGCACCCGCAGATGCGCCGCCCGGTCGGCGGTAATTGCCATGGACAACGCCCTGAGCGCCTTTATGGACCCGGAACACAGCCCCATGAAAGACGCTTTTGCCCATGCCGGGATCGGATTTGCAGCCGGCAGCCTGAAAAATTTTATTAAAAACCCGAAAAACAAAAAACACAGTCTGGCCATGGCCAACGCCGGCGTGCTGGCCGGCATTGCCGCCGCAAATGCCCGTCCCGGGTTGGTTCGGGGGCTTGCTGAGGAAATTGAAAAAGTCACCGGCATATCCAGAGAGGTTTTCATTCGTATTTTAACTCCTGCAGCCCTGGAATGGATGACGCAGAAAACCGGACCGCCCAGGGATGACCTGCTGCTGGCCGCAGACGGCATGGCGGTATACGCAGACACGCCTGAACAACAGCGGGCGCAAAAGGGAGTGGAGATGTTTCTTACGCTTCTTGAGCAAACGCGCGGACAAATCCCCGAAACCCTTGCATTCCTTAAAATTCCCGCCTATCAGCTTGAAAAAGCCTGCAACCGGGCCGGATCCAGAAAGGATTTCCCGTTTTCAGCCCGGGACTGCCTGGAGATCATCGAGCAGACCCAAAAAGGAGACGGCATATGAAAGGCATTTCAAAATCCACGCACAGGACCCTGAACATCAGCAGGTATCCCGAGATTCGCCCCGGCACCAAGCTGCTCAAGAAAAGCTATGTATTTGTCATGCTCCTCATTGTGGGTCGCGCCATCGAGGCTGCGGCAAAGGTGGATGAATCCGTCAGAAAAATCTTCGGCGACCTTCCCGGCCGGTTTACCTTTTATCTCGGGGTTGCGCCGGGCGGGCCCTATATGGTGTTCGGCAAAGACAAGCAAGGCAATGTCAAATACCTGGGATGGAACCTGTACGGCAGAAAAATCGACCTGGGCCTGAAGATCAAAAACATCGAGTCCGGTATCAAGGTTTTTACATTCCAGGAATCCACGGCTCAGGCTTTTGCTTATGACCGCTTCATTGTCGAGGGCAACCTGCCCCAGGCGCTGGCCGTGGTCCGGGTGATCGACATCGTGGAAGTCTACCTGCTGCCCAAGGTTATTACCAGGCTGGCGGTGAAAAGATATCCCAAGTGGTCCGAGCTCTCGCCGGTGAAAAAGCACCTTAACCGGATCCGGATTTACCTGAAGTCCTTTTCGCCAAGCCTGATCAAGGTCATTTACCGGAATTTGTAACCCAAAGGGGGTCGCCATGTTCATGCCGGGCTTTTATGATTTCTGCTGCCGCGCCAAAACGATTTCCGGCGAAAATGCCCTTGAAAAGATCCCCGGGTGTCTGGCCGGATTAAATGCAAACCGCCCCCTGATTATCACAGACAAGGGCGTGGAAGGCGCCGGGATAATTGATGTGGTAAGGGATGCGGTGGGAGCTGATTTGCAGGTTGGACCTGTTTGCAACAATGTGCCGGTGGATTCGGATTACAAGGTGGTAGACGAGATCGCCGGCATTTACCGCGACGAGGCATGTGATTCCATAATTGCCGTGGGCGGCGGATCCGTGATTGATACGGCCAAGGGCGTAAATATCGTTGGCTCCCTGGGCGGCAGCACCCTGCTGGACTACCAGGGCACTGGAAAGGTTCGAAAAAGGCTCAACCCCCTTGCCATCCTGCCCACCACAACCGGCACGGGCTCGGAAATGACCCTGGTGGCCGTGATTGCCGATCCGGACCGCCACGTAAAGATGCTTTTTCTGTCCTACTTTCTGCTCCCGGACCTGGCTGTGCTCGATCCGCGCCTGACCCAAACCCTTCCTCCTTTTTTAACCGCCGCCACTGGCGTGGATGCGCTGTGCCACGCCTGCGAGGCTTACTACTGCATGGAAAAAAACCCCATGAGCGACGCCTTTGCCCTGCGGGCCATCCGGGCAATCAGTAACAATCTGCTGCATGTAATCAAAAACACGGATGATACACAGGCCCGGCTCGAGCTGGCCAATGCCTCGACCATGGCCGGGGTGGCGTTTTCCAACTCCATGGTCGGGATGGTGCACAACATCGGTCACACCATCGGCGCGCTCTGCCACGTACCCCATGGCAACTGCATGAGCATCCTGCTTCCCTACGGAATGGAATACAACCTTCACCGCCGGGCCGGGTTTATCGGGGAACTGCTCTTTGCCCTGGGCGGCCCGGAAATGTATGCCCAAACCCGGCAAAAAGATCGGCCTGAAAAAGTCATCGAACTTGTGCGCCAGCTCAACCAGGACCTGCATGATGCCACCGACGGAAAGCACCCCCGATTCCTCAAGGAAATCTGCGATCCCCGAGGCGAGCTACTGGTCCCGAAATCCATGCTACCGGAAATCGCCCGAAACATCATGGCCGACGGCGCCCGAATGTATAACCCCGAGGAACTGCTGCCGGATGACGCCCTGATGGTGCTTGAACATGCCTGGGAAGGCATCCCTCTGGACAGGAGGAAGGTTAAAAAGGGCGGAAAAAAAATAAATCAACAACGCGGACATGATCATGGACTCGGCCTGCCATGCAGTGGACCAGGGCCTGCCCGGATGGGAAAAAACTCCCGGGCTGCAGCGCTTCACATCCAGGAAATGGCGTGCGGGGCCACTACTGACGGGGTGCAAGTAATGGGCGGCATGGGCTACATGAAGGACTGCGGCCAGGAAAAACGCATGCGCGATGCAAAGCACGTGCAGGTCCTGCTCGGGATCGTTTCCCTGAAGCGGATCCGGTTTCTGGAGAAAATGATCAAGTAGCCGGCGAATCTGGTCGTGCTTGATCTTGTTTTCGGATACCGAACCGTTCTTGGAATATTTCACCCTGCAGAGCCCTTGAACGCTTTCTGAGCCCTGAAAATCTATCAGGAAAAAAACAGTCACAAATCCACTGTTCTGAACAATGCCTGTATAAGGAGGCAGAAAATGATCCACAAGACCACCTTCATGGCAATTACATTTATCTGCGGAATAATGCTGACGGTATGCATCCAGGCGGGGGCCGCTGCTGAGGACTGGAAGCTCGAGGACGAGGAAGACGGTATTAAAAGCTACTCCCGGGTCGTAGAAAACTCGAGATATCATGCCTTTAAAGCAACCACCACCATTGACGTCACCATGGCGCAAATCGGG
>JBKHJS010000139.1:0-6113 GCA_046537995.1 Desulfobacterales bacterium | reverse complement strand
ACGATGTTTTCCACCCGCACCTGGAGCAGGGTCCGGCTTTCCGGGCTCATGGTGGTGGCCCAGAGCTGATCGGGGTTCATCTCACCAAGACCCTTGTAGCGCTGGATGGAAAGGCCTTTTTTGCCTTCTTCCATTAAGTGGTGAATCAGCGATTCCTTGTTTTCCACCACCACGGGCGTATCCTCCTGCTTGCCCACCGTGTAGACCTCGAACTGCTCGGCATCATAGGCCGCGATTTTCTTATACAGCACCAGGGCCTTCTGGTAATTCTTGGAATGCACCAGGCCGCGGCCGATTTTCACCGTGATCTGTTTCTTCTCGGAAAGATCCTTGAACATCTCCTCGAGCTCATCTGCCTGCTTGGGATAAACCATGAGCTCGTATACGTTTCGCTCCTCGTTAAACTCCGGCTCGCCGGAGGTAAATCCCTGTTGGGCCAGGGCAATACGCAACTGCCCGATTTTTTCCAGATCCTGGAGAAAACCCTTTTCCTCCACGCCCGCCTTGATCATCAACTCGATTAATTCCGGGTAAATCCCGTGGCGTGAAAGCCGGCCCAGCACAGAGAGATACTCTGCCAGGTCCGTGACAAACAGGTAGAACTGGTGGCCGGTTAAGACCGCCTCCTGCTCGTCGCCTGCGCTGCGGGCCTTGATGTATTTTTCATCACAGGCGCGCTTGAGAATGCTTTCCGTGTATTCCTTTTCGTCCTTGAGATAGGTCTCGCTTTTGCCCCGGACCAGTTTAAACAGCGGCGGCTGGGCGATGTAGAGATATCCGTTTTCGAGGATTTCCGGCATCTGGCGATAAAAAAACGTCAGCAGCAGGGTGCGGATGTGGGATCCATCCACGTCCGCGTCTGTCATGATAATGATCTTGTGGTACTTGATTTTGGAAATATCGTATTCTTCACTGCCGATGCCCGTGCCCAGCGCGGTGATCAGGTTCTTGATCTCGTCGCTTCGAAGCAGCTTGTCAAACCGGGCTTTTTCCACGTTTAAAATCTTGCCCTTAAGCGGCAGAATCGCCTGGGTCCGCCGGTCCCGTCCCTGCTTGGCCGAACCGCCGGCGGAATCGCCCTCCACGATGAAAAGCTCTCGTTTTTCCGGGTTTGTCTCCTGGCAGTCCGCCAGTTTGCCAGGCAAGGAGGAATCCACCAGGGACCCCTTGCTTCTGGCCAGATCCCGCGCCCGCTTGGCCGCATCCCGGGCCCGGGCCGCATCAACCGCCTTGCCGATCACCTTTTTGGCCACCTGGGGATTTTCCTCGAGAAACACGCTTAATTTCTCGTTGATCAGGGATTCGACAATCCCCTTGACCTCGCTGTTGCCGAGCTTGGTCTTGGTCTGGCCCTCGAACTGCGGCGACATGATCCGGATGCTGACAATGGCGGTCAGTCCCTCGCGCACGTCATCACCGGTGATCCGGGATTTCATCTTTTTCATCGCTTCCGAGGTGGCGGCATACTGGTTTAACGTGCGCGTCAGGCCGGTCTTGAAGCCGATCAGGTGAAATCCCCCTTCAGCCGTGTTGATGTTGTTGGCAAAGGAAAATAGTTTTTCATTATACGTGTCATTGTACTGTATCGCGATTTCCACCTCGATGTCGTTTTTGGCGCCCTCGATGATAATGGGTTCATGAATCCTGTTGTTGTGCCGGTTGAGGTATTCCACGAATTCGGCCAGGCCGCCCTCGTAGCAGAATGATTCTTTCTGGTCGGTGCGCTCGTCTTCGAGAATGATCCGGATGCCCTTGTTTAAAAAAGCCAGCTCACGAAGACGCCGGTTTAACGTATCATAATCGAATTCATCCGTGGTCATGATCGAGGTATCCGGCTTGAACCGGATCCGGGTGCCCTGCTTTTCGGTTTCCCCGATGACCTCCAATTCGCTGGTTTTATCCCCGGCGGCATAGGTCTGGTAATAAATCTTGCCGTCCTTGTACACCCACACTTCCAGCAGGGAGGCCAGCGCGTTTACCACGGAAACGCCCACGCCGTGCAGACCGCCGGATACCTTGTAGGAATTGTGATCAAACTTGCCTCCGGCGTGCAGCTTGGTGAGCACCACCTCCAGGGCGGGGATATTTTCCGTATGATGCAATCCCACTGGAATTCCCCGGCCGTTGTCCTCCACGGTCACGCTCTTGTCCGTGTGAATGGTCACCCAGATGGTGTCGCATTCACCGGCCATGGCCTCATCGATACTGTTGTCCACGATTTCGTAGATCAGGTGATGAAGCCCGTCAAAATCCACGTTTCCGATATACATGGAGGGGCGCATGCGCACCGCCTCCAGTCCCTTTAACACATTGATACTTGCCTGGTCGTAGGTATAATTATTGGTTTCCATCATATTTTCATCGGCATAATAATGTTTAAGTAGCTCAAATCGCCTTCTGCCCGGACAATGCAGGGATTGTCCTCGTTTTTGACATTCAGCAGCACCTTGTCGGTATTGATAAAATTTAACGCATCAATAAAATATTTCGGATTAAATGCGATTTCCTGGGGTTCCCGGTCGTATTCAATCCGCATGGTTTCCTTTGATTCGCCCAGTGCGGCATTGACCGTGCGCATGGTCAATTCGTTGTTTTCCAGGTGAAAAATCACGCCCCGGTATTCATCTGATGTGAGAATCGACATTCGTTTTAACATCATCAGCAGCAAATTGCGATCAAATACGAGATCAAACTCGGAATCCGGCACCAGCAGTTCGTTGTAGGCCGGAAAAGCCCCGTTTAAAAGTTTTACATTAACAGTTTCGTTCTCCTTTTTCACGATAAAATAATTATCCTTGATCCCGAGCTGAACCCGGCCTTCTGCGGGAAGAAACTTGTTGACCTCGTTTAATCCCTTCTTGGGGACAATGACGCTTTCTCCCGGGGCAAACCCGGACTCCGGGTCAAACCGGTAATCCACCTTGGCCAGCCGCTTGATATCCGTGGCAACCATCCGGAGCAGTTTTTCCTCGTCATTTTCGATCCGCTCCACGTTGACCCCGATCATGTGGGCGCGTTTTTCCTCGCCGGCCACCCCGATTGCCACGGTTTTTTCAATCATTTTCTTCAGATCCGGGGATTCCACCATTAAAAATTCCACCTCGTCGATTTTCGGGGTATCGGGAAATTCCTCCGGATCCATTCCGACAATATGATATTCCACATTTTCACAGGAGATCTCAATCCAGTTGTTTTCCAATTCCGCGATCCGGATGGTCTCTGTGGGGAAATTGCGGACGATATCGTAAAACCTGCGCGCATTCACGGCCAGGGCCCCGGGGGTCTCGACTTCGGCCGGAAAAAAACCTTCAAACCCGGTTTCCAGGTCTGTTGCGGTCAGTTGAATGCCCTCATCGCCGGTTTGAATCAATACGTTTTCCGTTATGGCCAGGCTGGTTTTTCTGCCGGTCAGGCCCTGGATCTGGGACAATACGTTGGCGACATCGCTTTTCTGAATGGTCATGCGCATTTTTCTTTTCCCTTATTTATATATTCTGAAAGGAATAAATAATAATGAATAAGGATTGTCAATAATTGGAGTAACTGTATAACATGCTTGATTTAAAACAAAAAACATAAAGATCGGAAGTTTGACATGTATGTGAAAAGCTTATTCACAACTCAAGGGTTTTGTGGCGTCCCTCAAAAGCTGTTTAAAACTGCCGGGTTGTTAACAAATTATCAATATGAAATTGTTAACGGCCTTATCAGCCCCATATGCGCGCTGCTTTCCCGCCGAGGCCCGCTGAAAGGAGATAAATTTCAGATCTCTCTGATCATTATTCACCGGAAAATGCTGGGATTTATTCGTGCCGGTGGGGCATGTTGCCGAGCATATGGGCATGCTTGTGCCGATGGATATATACCCCTTCATCTACCATAATTTTACCGTCTTTCATAGTGTAAATTTTTTCGGCAGTCGCCTCCAGAAAGTCGATATCATGGGAGATCACCATATAGGTCAGATCAATTTCCGATAAAATGGAAACCAGTTTTCTCTGGGTATCCTGGTCCAGCCCGGTAAGGGGTTCGTCCAGCAGAAGCACCCGGGGGGACATGGCCAGCACCGTGGCCAGGGAGACCAGTTTTTTTTCACCGCCCGAGAGTTTAAATGTGATGCGGTCTTCAAATCCGCAAAGACCGAGAAAGGATAGCGTCTGCCGGGATATGGCAAGTGCCTCCGGCTTGGATTTTCCCATGTTCAGGGGACCGAATGCCACGTCCTCGAGCACCGTGGGGGAAAAAAGCTGGTCGTCTGCATCCTGGAACAACAGGCCGATATTTTTTCTCACAGCACGGAAATCCTTTTCCGTGCGCACGGGTTCTCCGAAAATCTCAATGGTTCCGGCCTGCGGGAAGAGAAGTCCCACGATGATATGAAAAAGCGTGGTTTTCCCGCTGCCGTTGGGGGCAAGGATACCGATGCGCTCGCCCGGGTAGACGCTTAAATGGAGATGGTCCAACACCTCCGGGCCGCCCGGGTATGAAAAACAGATATCCGACAGGCGGATAACAGGGGATTTTTCCGCATCTTGATTCATTTGGGCAAATATTCCAGGTACAGGATTGCTGCGGCCGCAAGGGTAACCAGCGCCGTAAATACATGGTTTCTGCGGCTTGAATCAAACTCTGCAAGACTGTAGAATTTTCCCGCAAACCCCCGGCACCGCATGGCCTGGTAAACCCGCTCGGCCCGGGCCGAAGCCCGCACAAACAGCATGCCGATCACGTAGGCATAGGTTTTATAGCAGTGCAGCGATGTGCCCGGGGAAAATCCCCGGATTTTGATCGCGCGCAGGATTTTCTTGTATTCCTGTTCGATGACAAAAATATAGCGATAGGTCAATAATAATAAATAAACCAGTTTTTCCGGAAATTTCAACTGGTTCATGGCGTGGCCGAGGGTGGCAAAGGACATGGTGGCCGTAAGGGCGATCAGGGCCAATAAAATGGCATTTGATTTCAGCGTGATCTGTGCGGCCAGGACAATTCCCCGTTTTTGGATATCCAGCGGCCCGAGCTGATAGATGATCTCTCCGCCGGCGGTAAACGGCAGAATCACCCAGAACAGTGCCACGAAACCGTTTACCAGCAGCAGCCGGTAAAACACGCGCCCGGGATCCAGGCCTGCCAGGCGGATCATGGTCAGGGAGGCCGCCAGCGCCAGGCCAAGGGCCGGAAACCGGTAAACAATGGCCACCACAAAGGAATAAACAATTGCGGCCATGACCCGGAACCGGGGATCGAGCCTGTGGATCACGGAATTCCCGCTGGCAAAGGGTTCGTCAAGCATGCTTATCGCCTTCGGGAATAGATGTATGCAGCAACGCCAAACAGGCCCACGATATAGCCGATGCCGCCGAAAATTTCATTGGCGCTTGGCCCCGGATCTTTCAGGTCAGAAAGCATGCGCATCACCGGCGCGAGCTTCCGGTCGAGTTTTTCATCGAGTTTCCTGTCCAGCGCATCTTCCACGGCGTCTTTTACCGCCTTGTCCACGGCCCTGTTCACCGCGGAAGCCGTTTCCCGGCTGGTGTCGGAAGAACCCTGTGCCGCGGGTGTCTCTGTTTTTTCCGCCGGGGCGTTTTCTTCGGCCGGATCTTCTTTCTTTCCGGCGGTATCCGCCGTATCAGATCCTTGTTCGCCCGCAAGTGCGGCCCGGACTTCTTTTTCCGCAAGCCGCCACTGTCCCTGATGACCCGGGCCGGCGGACATGACAATCTTCAAGGCCGTGTTTTCGGGTATGGGAAACGAGAATTCTCCCTGCTCATCGGTTTTGCCTTCAACCAGCAGGTTGCCCGCATCATCGTAGACCTTGATGGTGCCGCCGGAAATCTTGTTTCCCCCGGGAAACTTGCTTACCGTGTGCACGGTCTGGTCCTCGATCCAGGCAAAAACCGTGACCCGGTGGGCCATGGCCGGGCTGATAAAAAGCATCATCAGCACCAGCGCTGCTGCGGCAAAAACAATGGCCTGCAAACATCGATTTCGAAAATCAGTCATTTTAAGGATCCTTTTGTCAAACCTAAATTGAGCATTGCAAATTTTAACACCTGAAATAACTTAATTCCTTAAAAAAATATAATATATTGATCCGTGTAAAAATTTGAAAC
>JBKHJS010000138.1:0-6183 GCA_046537995.1 Desulfobacterales bacterium | reverse complement strand
CAGCGGGAATGGGAGGATTTTTACCGATCCCGCTGGCAGCATGACAAAACCGTGCGCACCACCCACGGGGTCAACTGCACCGGGTCATGCGCCTGGGACGTGCACGTGAAAAACGGCATGATCGTCTGGGAGGTGCAGGCAACCAATTATCCGGGCTGCGGTGCGGCCATGCCCGATCACGAGCCCAGGGGATGCCCCAGGGGCGCCACGTTTTCCTGGTATACCTACAGCCCGGTGCGGCTTAAATACCCATATATCCGCTCTGCCCTTGTTGACATGTGGCGGCGTGCCCTGGAAGAACACGGGGACCCGGTTGCCGCCTGGCGGTCAATCGCAGATGACCCGGAAAAGGTCAAAGCCTATCAAAAAGTCCGGGGCAAGGGCGGACTTGTCCGGGTGTCCTGGGACGCGGCCGCCACCCTGGTGGCCGCGGCCCTGGTGCACACAATTCAAAAATACGGCCCGGACCGGGTGTTCGGATTTACGCCCATTCCGGCCATGTCCATGGTCTGTTACGCCTCTGGCGCCCGGTTTCTGTCTTTGATCGGCGGCTCCATGATCAGCTTTTATGACTGGTACGCAGACCTTCCGCCTGCCTCTCCCCAGATCTGGGGCGATCAGACAGACGTGCCTGAAAGCGCGGACTGGTACGAAGCCGCCTACATGATCGTCTGGGGCACCAACCTGCCCATGACCCGCACGCCTGATGCGCATTTTTTCACAGAAGCCCGCTACCGGGGCGCGCAAGTGGCAGCAGTGGCCCCGGATTACGCGGAATACGTCAAGTTCGCGGACTCCTGGCTCCCGGCCCGGGCCGGAACCGACGGGGCCCTGGCCATGGCCATGACCCACGTGATCTTCAAAGAATTTTACCTGGACCGGGTCTCGGAGTATTTCACCCGATACGCCAAAACCTACACAGACCTGCCGTTTCTGGTGCGCCTGGATGCAGATGATGCAGACGGCCGGCTTCCGGGCCGTTTTCTGCGGGCAGCGGATCTGGGCATTTCCACAAACAATGCCGAATGGAAGCCCATGTGCTGGGATCAGACAACCGATGCGCCCGTGATCCCAAACGGCGGCATCGGATTTCGCTGGGGCGAAGAAGGCCGCTGGAACCTGCACCCAATGGATGCCCAAACCGATGCCCCAATCGATCCCAGCCTGAGCTTTGCCCGATCCAACCAGGACTGGTGCAAAACCCGGTTCCCGGTATTTGCCTTTACAGGCGCAGGCGCGCGCACCGGGTATGTGCCGGCAAGAAAAATCGCCGCACCCGAGGGCGAAATCTGGGTGACCACGGTATTTGACCTCATGGCCGCAAACCTCGGCCTGATGCCGGAAAATGCGGCAAACTTTCCTTCTGATGCAGACACAGGCGATTACCCGGCAGATTACCAGGACCCCAGGCCCTACACCCCGGCCTGGCAGGAGGCGATCACCGGGATTCCCGCAAAAGACGCCATCCGCGTAGCCCGGGAATTTGCCCAAACAGCCGAAACTACCCGCGGCAAGGCCATGATTTTTCTCGGTGCCGGCACCAACCACTGGTTTCACAGTGACATGACCTACCGGGCCATCATCAATCTCACCACCTTGTGCGGCTGCCAGGGAGTCAACGGCGGGGGATGGGCCCATTACGTGGGCCAGGAAAAAATCCGGCCCATTTCCGCTTGGGCGCAGATTGCCTTTGGCCTGGACTGGAAGCGCCCGCCCCGGCAGCAAAACGGCACCTCGTTTTATTATTTTGCCACCTGCCAGTGGCGCTATGATGCCATGGACGCCGGCGCCTTGGCATCGCCCATGTTTGCAGACAAATTGCCCTCAAAACACCCGGCAGACTATAACGCGGTGGCCGCCCGGCTGGGCTGGCTGCCGTCTTATCCCCAGTTTAACGAAAATCCCCTGGATCTGTGCCGGCAGGCAGAAGACCAGGGGGCCAAGACAGATGACGAGATCATTTCTTTTGTCACGGAAAAGATCAAGTCCGGTGATCTTTGCTTTGCGGTTGAAGACCCGGACAACCCGAAAAATTTCCCCAGGGTCCTGTTTTTGTGGCGGGCCAATCTGCTGGGGGCCTCGGGCAAGGGGCACGAGTATTTCTTAAAGCACCTGCTGGGCGTGGAAAGCGCGGTATCCGGCCCGGAAAGCCAGCACCGGCCCGAGCAGATCCAGTGGCATGACCCCGCGCCCGAAGGCAAGCTCGATCTTATGGTGACAATGGAGATGCGCATGTCCACGTCCGCGCTTTACTCGGACGTGGCCCTTCCGGCGGCCTCCTGGTATGAGATGCACGATCTGAGCACAACAGACATGCACCCGTTTATCCATCCGTTTAACCCGGCCATTGATCCGCCCTGGGAGACCCGCACCAACTGGGACCAGTTCAAAATCATTGCGGAAAAATTCTCCGAGCTGGCCAAAACCCACCTGGGCAGTCAAAAAGACCTGGTGGCCACCCCCCTGGCCCATGACTCGCCGGGCGAAATCGCTCAGCCGCATGTTCAGGACTGGAAACATGGAAAAACCGCGCCGACAGCCGGAAAAAATCTGCCCAATCTCACGGTGGTGACAAGGGATTTTGGTGAAACCTATAACATGATGACCGCTCTGGGCCCCCTGGCCGCGGAAAAAGGCATGGGGGTCAAGGGCGTGTCCTGGAAGGCGGACACGGAATACGAAGAGCTCAAGTCCGAACTGGGAACCGTTTCAACACCCGGCCCCACCCGCGGCATGCCGCGCCTGGAAACCGGACATGACGTGGCCTGCACCATTCTGGCCCTGGCCCCGGAGACAAACGGGCATACGGCTGTCAAATCCTGGCAGGGCGTGGAAAAAACCAGCGGGCTTTCCCTTTCCCATTTAAGCCGGCAGCGGGAAGGCGAAAAAATCACCTTTGACAGTATTACCGCACAGCCCAGGGAAATCATCACCTCGCCCACTTGGAGCGGCCTGGAAACCGAGGACCGGCGCTATTCGCCGTTTGTGATCAACATCGAGGAAAAACTGCCCTTCCGCACCCTTACGGGCCGGGCACAGTTCTACATGGATCACGAATGGATGCTGGCATTCGGCGAGCACCTGCCGGTCTACCGCCCGCCCATGGACATGGACGCCATGGGATCTGCCGGGGTATCGCGAAATCCGGGAGATGAAATCATCTTAAACTATCTCACCCCGCACTCCAAGTGGTCCATTCACAGCACCTATTCAGACACCCTGGTGATGCTCACGCTTTTCCGCGGCGGCGAGGCCATCTGGATCAACAACCAGGATGCCGCCGCCATCGGGGTTGCCGACAATGACTGGGTGGAGTGCTTTAACATCAACGGCGTGGTCATGGCCCGGGCTGTTGTCAGCCACCGGATTCCCCGGGGCAAGGCGTTTATGTATCACGCCCAGGAGCGGCTGATTAACACGCCGGGATCCAAGCGCTCCGGGCAGCGCGGCGGGACCCACAACAGTGTCACCCGGATCATGGTCAAGCCCACCCACATGATCGGCGGGTATGCCCAGTTCAGCTATTTTTTCAACTACTACGGACCCACCGGCGCCCAGCGCGACGAGGTGATCGTGGTCCGCAAAGCCGGGGAGATCGACTGGTATGAAGATTAAAGCCCAGATGACCATGGTGTTGAACCTGGACAAATGCATCGGATGCCACACCTGCAGCATTCCGTGCAAAAACGTCTGGACCAGCCGGGCAGGCGCGGAATACATGTGGTTTAACAACGTGGAGACCAAGCCCGGCATTGGATATCCCAAAAACTGGGAGGACCAGGGAGTTTACCGGGGCGGATGGACGGCCGAAAACAACCGGCTGGCCCTTGCAGCCGGCGGACGGGTTCAAAAGCTTTCCCGGATTTTCAATAACCCGGACCTGCCGCAGATTGACGCCTATTACGAGCCCTGGGACTATGACTACGGCCGCCTGATCACAAGCCCGGAAAAAAAGCACCAGCCCGCCATCCGGCCCCGCTCGCAGATCACGGGCAAGTCCATGGAAATCCAGTGGGGGCCCAACTGGGAGGATGACCTTGCCGGGGTGTGTGAAACCGGAGCCGCGGACACCAATTTTTCCGGCCTGGATGCGCAGAAATACCTGGAATTTGAACAGGCCTTCATGATGTATCTGCCCCGGCTGTGCGAGCACTGCTTAAACCCGGCGTGCGCGGCCTCATGTCCGTCAGGCGCGCTTTACAAAAGGGATGAAGACGGCATCGTGCTGGTGGATCAGGCCCGGTGCCGGGGATGGCGCTATTGCGTATCCGGATGTCCCTACAAAAAGGTCTATTTCAACTGGAAAACCGGCACCTCGGAAAAATGCATCTTCTGCTATCCCAGAACCGAAAGCGGCATGACCACGCTGTGTTCTGCCTCCTGCGTGGGCCGAATCCGGTACGTGGGCGTGATCCTCTATGACGCAGAGCGCATATCCCAGGCCGCATCCGCGGACGACCCCAAAGAAATCTACCCTGCCCTTGTGGACATGATGCTCGATCCCAATGATCCGCAGGTGCTCGGTGAAGCGGAAAAACAGGGTATCTCCCAGGGGTTTCTGGCAGCAGCCCAAAACTCGCCCACGGACAAGCTCATGCGCAAATGGCCCCTGGCCCTGCCGCTTCACCCGGAATACAGAACCCTTCCCATGGTCTGGTATGTTCCGCCCTTAAGCCCCATGCAGACGGGCACGGAAAACAAAAACCCCGATGAAGCGCTTTCAGACATGCGCATTCCGGTAAAATACCTGGCCAATCTGCTGGCAGCCGGTGATGAGGCCCCTGTGCGCCGGTCGCTGAAATATCTCATGGCCCTGCGGTCCTACATGCGATCTTTGCGCCTGGAAAAAACCCCGGACAAAACCATCCTGGACCAGGCCGGACTGAATGCGGAATCGGTCCGGGAGATCTATGATTTACTGGCCATTGCCAAGCACAAGGACCGGTTTGTGATCCCGGGGGCGCCGAGCCCGGATCAGGCCGACATGCGCATGGCACAAGGTGAGAAAGGATTTGAGTAAAGCCATGGACCAAACAGCTCAAAAACAGATCAAGGCATTGTCGTTTCTGCTGCAGTTCCCGGATGCACAGTCGCTTGAGTCAATTCGCGCCCAGAGCCCTTTGCTCGAGCAGACTTTTGCGGCACCCGATCGCGTTCATATCCGGAAATTTCTGCAATACCTCGCAGAGACCCCGCCGCTTAGCATACAAGAGGCTTTTTGCGCGGCATTTGACCTAAATCCCGATACCTGCATGAACCTGACCTACCACGAATACGAAGACGGCGCAAAGCGGGGGCCGGCCCTGGCCCGGTTTGCCCGGGCCTTTGACGCAGCCGGATTTGATCCGGCTTGCAGTGATCTGCCCGATTACCTGCCCATGGTGCTCGAACTGCTGTCCCAGGGGGAAAACGGCGCGTTTCAATGGGTGGTCTTTGAACACAGGCAGACCATAAAAGTTCTCGAAGAGCGGCTCAAATCCATGAAAAGCCCATATTCCTGGATTTTTCAGGTTCTGTGCGGACTCTTTTACGCCACTGCCAATCAATACAAAAAGGGGGCGTGATGAGCGGATTTGTCCATATCCTGGGTTTTATCGTGTTTCCCTATATCGCCCTGACAATTTTTATCCTGGGCCATGCCTGGCGATACGTCACTGACTGGAAGCACTGGAACGCGGCATCCTCCCAGTTTCTCCACAAAGACAGCATAAAGGGCGGCATCACCGTATTTCACTGGGGCGCGCTGTTGACCCTGGTGGGCCATGCCGGCGGCATGCTGATCCCCCAGCGGATTTATGATTTATTTGGCATCAATGAGGCAGCCCACAATTTCATGGCCCACTGGGTCGGACTGGTGGCCGGGATCCTCATGATTGGCGGGGTGATCTTGCTGCTGGTGCGCCGCATCCGGCAGGACCGGATTTCTGCAAACACCACGATTCATGACTGGGTGCTTCTGGTCATGCTCCTGATCGTTTCCGGGCTGGGGCTTTACAACGTGGTATTCACCCATTATGACGTGCTCTACTCTGTGGCGCCCTGGATCCGCAGCATCGTGGTGCTGGCCCCCAACCCCGCGCTCATGGCCACGGTGCCGGTGTCCTACAAGCTGCATATCCTGAGCGCCTTTGTTCTTCTGGCCTATTCGCCCTTTACCCGGCTGGTGCATATCTGGAGCGCGCC
>JBKHJS010000137.1:0-6203 GCA_046537995.1 Desulfobacterales bacterium | reverse complement strand
CAGGTTGCCTTCGGAAAAACTTATAATTTTATGAACGTCCCTACTGCGAAAATAAATGTGCTCCAGACGGCATGGGAGATAATGACCGGGGAAATATCTGCAAACCGCCAGTACATCAAGCCCCAGAAGGCCCCGGCAACGCCTGCGGCCCCGATGAGCATGAAGTTGCCCGACCACACGTGAACCCCGGCATAAAGCGCGGTTGCCAGAATCCAGCCGGCGGGGCCGCCGAATCTCACCATGAGCTGGCGCTGCAGATAGCCCCGCCAGTAGATCTCTTCGCACGGGCCGGTGACGAAAAACAGCAGCGCAGCGATAATCCAGGTGGATGTGCCTTCGCCCTTGCCGTAGATGGCCCCGATCTGGTCTGCGGCAAACGGGAAAATTGCCGTGGATACGGCCTTTGCCGCCCAGAAGATCAGGTACAGCACGACGGCCGAAAGAATCCCGATGCAGATGCTGCGCCAGTCCAGGGTAAAGCGAAAAACCGCGGGCTGCAGGGCAAGCGACAGTGCCGCAAGCACCAGGGCGGAAATCGAGATCTTGAACCAGAAAACACCCCACTGCAGGTAAAATGTGGCAAACCACAGGGCTGCAGCCAAAACAATGGTGATTGCCACGGATTTCCAGTTAAACCGGTATTGACTCAAACCAGGACCTCCAGAATCAAAGAGATCAGCAGCAGAACCCCGAAGGCCGTATCGAGCTGCGCGGTACGCGCATCCGCGTCATCGGGAATTTTTTCCACCATGATCCGGAAAATTTTCACTGCCAGGGGCAGTGAGAGAAATACGATCAGGGACCAGAAAGAAAGCACCCCGAAGCCCACCATGATCAGGATGCTTGCATATGCCAGGGTTACCAGCCCGGCATACAGGTAAAATCCTTTTTTTGCTCCCAGGACAATGGCAATGGTACGGATGTGGCGGCTTTTGTCATGGGAAATGTCGCGCAGGTTGTTTGCCAGCAGCACCAGGGCCACGATCACGCCGAAAGGGATGCTGATCCAGAATGCCTCCGTGCTGAAGCTCCGGCGCTGTACAAAGTAGGTGCCCTCCACCATGAGCGGGCCCCACATGAGAAACACGGAAAATTCGCCCAGGGCCACATACTTGTAGCTGATCGGCGGGGCGGTGTAGGTCAGGCTTGCGGCAATGCCGATGATGCCGAGCACGAGGATGGGCCAGCCCCGGGCCGCAGTCAGGCCCAGGCCGATGACCGCTCCTGCAAAAAACAGGATGTATGCGGCTCTGCGCACGTTTTCCGGCAGCAGTTTGCCCTCCACCAGGGGATGGGGCCGGTATTGTGCGGTGCCCACCTCCGCGCTGTCCACACCGCTTTGCACATCATAGTAATCGTTGATCAGGTTGGTGGCTGCATGCAGCAGCACCGCGCCCGCCAGGGTGAGCGCAAACAGGCCCCACGAAAACGGCCCGTCAATGGCAGCCACAGCACCGCCCACCCCGATGGAGATGGCGGTCATGATAAATGACCAGGGCCGGCTGGCCAGAAACCAGTTGCGGTAGAGTTTTGTCAATTATTCCAGGCCTGTCTGAGTGTTTTGCCCCGGATTTTGATCGGATATCCGGAAATGGCGATATCTGACTGAAGCGGTAACATACGATATCCCGTGTCGGTCGTCAAGGACCTCGGCAGATGTGCATGATGGTGCCAGAGGCGGTCTTCCATAATAGTTGCAAAACCGGATGTAAAAAAGGGGACAGACCTATTTTTGATTTTTTCAGCGCAGAGAAAATTTTTGACATTCCATTGAATAAACGATATGCGCAATATATGTCTAGGGAAAAGCGATTACTTCTTGCCAATTTTCCGCATCATATTATTCAGCGGGGTCACAACCGGCAGACGGTTTTTGCCGGAGAAGGGGATTATCGATTTTATCTAAAAAATCTCGAAGAGTTGAAAGTCGAGTTCGAGTGCAGGGTGTATACCTATTGTCTTATGCCCAACCATGTGCATCTTGTAATTGATCCAGGAGATGCGCCGGAGAACCTGAGCCGGCTCATGAAGCACCTTGCCGGTCGTCAGACGCGATATGCCAACAAAAAAACAAAGAGAAGCGGCACCCTTTGGGAGGGCCGTTTTAAATCCAGCCCGATTGCTGCAAATGAATATCTGCTTGCCTGTTGCCGCTATGTTGAATTAAATCCATTGCGTGCAGGTCTTGTCGAGGACCCCACGCGCTATCCCTGGTCAGGCTGCGGGGTGCGCACGGGGCTGAAAAAATGCGAATGGCTTGACTTTGACCCATACTATATGGGACTTGGAAAAACACCTGAAGGCAGGGCGCAGCGATATCGAAAATGGCTTCTGGGCACCATTGAGAAAAAGGAGATGCGGCTGATCCGGGAAGCTGCCCAGAGAGGAAAATTAACCGCGAGCCGGCAGATTGAACAGGAAGTCTCACGGCAGACCGGCCGCCGGATTGAACTGCGGGGCCCTGGCAGGCCGAAGAAAAAATAGGTCTGTCCCCTTTTTGAATTTTTGAGGTCTGATTATGCCGCAGTGGAGCGATAAAGCCGCGCAACTGGCGTGGAAATACGTTAACAGCACCAATTGTCATGTTTTTCTCACGGGTCGGGCCGGCACGGGCAAGACAACGTTTCTCCACGATATCCGCCAGCGCACCCACAAAAACACCATTGTTGCCGCCCCCACCGGCATTGCCGCCATCAATGCCCAGGGCGTGACCCTTCATTCGCTGTTTCAGCTTCCGTTCGGCCCTTTTATCCCCGAGGAACCCGAACCCGGCGGTTTTTCGCCCGATGTTGAGCTAAACACCCCCCAGTCCCTGCGCCGCAGCCTGAAAATGCAGGCCACCAAGCGCAATATGTTAAGAAAGCTCGAGCTGCTGATCATCGACGAGGTGAGCATGCTGCGGGCCGACCTGCTCGATGCCATTGACGCGGTATTGCGCTCGATCCGGCGCAGGCCGGATGCCGCCTTCGGCGGTGTCCAGGTGCTTTTTATCGGCGATCTCCAGCAGCTGCCGCCGGTGATCAAGGATGCCGAATGGCGGGAATTAAAGGCGTATTACCCCACGATGTTTTTCTTCGGCGCCCGGGCCCTGGCAGATCACCAGCCGGTATACATCGAGCTCCGGCACATTTACCGGCAAAGCGATGAGAAATTTATTTCCATTTTAAATCATCTGCGCGACGGGCAGATCACAGAGGCGGACATCGAGTGCTTAAACCGCCGCTGCCGGGACGAATCCGCAGCCGGCCCGGAAGACGGATATGTTTATCTGACCACACACAACCGCAAGGCAGACCGGATCAACCAGGCAGAGCTGGAAAAGCTGCCCGGAAGGGTTTTCCGGTACAGCGCCGAGGTCAAGGGCACCTTTGATGAGCGCACCTACCCGGTCGAGTCCGTGCTTTGCCTGAAAAAAAATGCCCAGGTGATGTTTATCAAAAACGATCCCACTGGCGAGCAGCGCTTTTTCAACGGCAAGATCGGAAAGGTCGAGCAGTTGAGCGAAAACGGCGTGAAGGTGGGTTTTGCCGACCAGAGCCCCTCTGTGTGGGTGGAGCCGTATACCTGGGAGAACAAGCGCTACACCCTGGACAAGCAGACCAACGAGATCGCGGAGAAAGTGGTCGGCACGTTTGTGCATTTTCCCCTGAAGCTGGCCTGGGCCATTACGATTCACAAAAGCCAGGGCCTGACCTTTGAACGGGCCGTCATTGACGTCTCCCGGGCATTTGCCGCCGGCCAGGTCTACGTGGCATTGTCCCGGCTCACCACGCTGGACGGGCTCGTGCTTACCAGCCCTTTCGAGTTCCAGGAAATCCCCAGGGAGCCGGCACTGGCGGATTTCACCCGCCGCAATGCGCAACCCGCAGCCCTGGAAGAGGACCTGGACCAACACGCGCTTGCCTATTTGGGAAAAATGGTCCGGGAGGCTTTTGATTTCAACGCCCTGGTCCGGGAGGTGAATTTCCACCTGCGCACCTATACCAAGGATGCGGCGCATTCCAGAAAGCAGCAGTACCTGGAATGGGCCCGCACCCTGCAGGCGGATCTCAAACCGGTCAAGGACGTGGGGGACAAATTCTTAAAGCAGCTCGACCGGATCCTGGCAGAAACCCGGGCAGACGACCTGGCCCATCTCAGGCAGCGCGTGCATGCGGCCAAAGGGTATTTCGAACCGATTCTGACCGGCTTTTGCGATCGGATCCGGCAGCATCAGGCGGAGCTGAAGACGCAGAAAACCGGTCTCAAGCAATACATCCGGGAAATTGCCGCACTTGAACAGCAGTTTTACGGCCAGGTGCAGAAAATCGAAAAAGCCCTGGCCCTGATCGACTCGTTTGCCGGCGGACATGAGCTGACAAGGGCGGATCTGGGCGGGCCGCCGGAGAAAACCAGCGCGTCCGCCCCGGCCGGAAAAGCCGCTGCGCCCAAAAACAAGGCCGGCTCAAAGAAAAAAACCGATACCAAGACCGTGAGCCTCCGGCTTTTCAACGAGGGTAAAACCCCGGAGGAGATTGCCGAGGCCCGCGGTCTTACAGCCCGCACCATCCAAAACCACCTGGCCTACTGGGTCCGGCAGGGCGAAGTCGACATTGCCCGCCTGGTTTCCCGGCAAGCCCTGGAGGAAGTCACAGCCGCCTTCAAGCACCTGGAAACGCCCTATCTCAAGCCCGTTTATGAGTTTTTCGCCGGGAAATACGATTACGCCACCCTGAATTTCACCGCAGCCTTTCTTGAGCGGGCTCAAAAACAGCCCAACTGAGTGCTGTGGGCCATGGTGGAGATCCCCCCGGGGATTCTCCGGCTCATTAATACCCTTCCGGCGGGACAAATCCGCCGATCACATCGGAGATCAATTTTGCCGCCCGGATCGGGGTGCGGTCCTCGAGATAGGGGCCCACGATCTGCATTCCCACGGGCAGGCCTTCCCTTGTACGGCCTGCAGGAATTACTGTTGCCGGCAGGTAGACAACGCCGCTCAGCCCTGCCCACCCCATTAAGTCCATGTATTCGCGCTGCTTTCCGTTTACCGATATCCGGCGGTCATACAGGTACTGCTGGTCATGGGCAATGGCCGGCAAGGGGGCAATCGGGCAGAGCAGCACGTCAAAATCGCGGAAGAAATCCGCCCAGCGCTGGCGCAGGAGCTGACGCAGGCCGTCTCTGATGACCCAGTCCCGGTGAAGCTGGGTGGCCCCGCGCAGATGGCGGGCCAGGTATGACTGGTCGTTTGGCCAAAGCGTCTTGACGTCTTCGAGCCATTTGTTGAAATATTTGTCCGGCGTGCCCGCGCCCATGACGGCTGCCAGCAGGCTCAAAAAGCAGTCATGGCTGCCGGCAAAATCCACGTTCGGCCGCTTGTCGGCAATACGGGCTTTTTCCGCCGACAGCCGATCCACGGCATTCTGGAGCACCTCTCCCACGGAACTGTCAACCGGGCAGACCGGGTCGTCCATCCACAGCCCGATTTTGAGGTCTTTGAGGTTCTCCCTGCGGGGTTCGGGCAGGCGGATCTGCCGGGCCCGCCGTTCAGCGGGTTCCGGTGCGATCAGCAGGTCCATGGCCAGGGAAACATCCTCAATGCTTCTGGCCAGCGGTCCCACCACCATGATGTCCAGGCAAATGCCGTGTTCACCGGTAAAAATGTCGGGATGCGGCGGAATATGTCCTTTCTGGGGCACGATGCCGTAGCTGGGCTTGTGCCCGTAAATGCCGCAGAAATGTGCCGGCGTGCGGATTGACCCGCCGATGTCGCTGCCGATCTCCAGAGCGCAGAGGCCCGCGCTCAAGGCTGCGGCCGCCCCGCCCGAGGATCCGCCGGGGGTGCGCTCCGGGTTCCACGGGTTGTTGCTCTGGCCGTAAACCTTGTTGAAACTCTGGAGATCGCCGCCGTACAGGGGAACGTTGGTTTTTCCGAACACCACTGCGCCGGCATCGATGTAGGACTGCACCACTTCGGCATTTTTTTCCGGCATGTGATTTTTCAGTGCCGGAGATCCGGAGGTACACGGCATGCCAACAACTTCCAGGGTGTCCTTGATGGTTACCGGCACGCCGTGAAGCGGTCCCCATACCTCACCCCGGGCAAGGGCCGCGTCTGCTTTTTTCGCCTGCTTGCGGGCCGATTCCGGGCAGGTCTGCACGATCGCGTTTAGCTGCGGATTAAACCGCTGGACCCGTTCCAGGTAATATTCAAGCAGTTC
>JBKHJS010000023.1:0-23861 GCA_046537995.1 Desulfobacterales bacterium | reverse complement strand
ATTAAGCTGAAAAACCCGAACGGGGGAGCGGTATGCCAGGCAAATCCAAATTCATTTTCGTAACCGGCGGGGTGCTTTCATCTCTGGGCAAGGGCCTTGCTTCCGCCTCGATCGGGGCCTTGCTGGAAAGCCGGGGATTGGGCGTGACACTGTTGAAGCTCGATCCCTACATCAACGTGGATCCGGGGACCATGAACCCCTTTCAGCACGGCGAGGTATTTGTCACCGACGACGGGGCGGAAACTGATCTGGATCTGGGGCATTATGAGCGGTTTGTCACCGTCCGGCTGGGACGGGACAATAATTTCACCACCGGCAAGATCTACCATTCCGTGATAAACAAGGAACGCCGGGGCGATTACCTTGGCGGTACCGTGCAGGTGATTCCCCATATTACCGACGAAATCAAGGAAAGCATCTGGAAGTCCTCCAATGATGCCGATATTGTGATCGTGGAGATCGGCGGGACCATCGGCGACATTGAAAGTCTGCCGTTTCTCGAGGCCATCCGCCAGTTCCGCTTTGACGCGGGCAAGGACAACGTGCTCTACGTTCATCTCACCTTTATTCCCTATATCGCCGCCGCAGGCGAACTCAAGACCAAGCCCACCCAGCACAGCGTCAAGGAACTCAGGAGCATCGGCATCCAGCCCGATATTCTCATGTGCCGAACGGACCGGTATCTGCATCCGGACATCAAGGCCAAAATTGCGCTGTTCTGCAATGTAAGCCAGGATGCGGTCGTCACGGCAAAGGACGTGGACTGCATCTACGAGTGCCCCCTGGTGTTTCACAAGGAAGGTCTGGACGCCAAGATCCTGGAGATTCTCAATATCTGGACCGGGGCCCCGCGGCTGGAGGACTGGGAAAACATGGTCCAGCGCTACAAATCCCCCCGGGAGCAGGTGACCATCGCGGTTGTGGGCAAATACACGGATCTGACCGAATCCTACAAGAGCCTGAACGAAGCACTATATCACGGCGGTATTGCCAATAACGCCAGGGTGGAGCTTACATTCGTGGATTCCGGGACACTGACCCCGGAAAACTGCGCCGAAGTTCTTGCCGGCGCCCACGGCATCCTGGTGCCCGGAGGGTTCGGCTCCAGGGGCATCGAGGGGAAAATCGAGGCCATCCGGTATGCCCGGGAAAACCGGATACCCTACTTCGGCATCTGCCTGGGTATGCAGCTGGCCGTGATCGAATTCGCCCGCAATGTTGTCGAAATCGCGGATGCGCACAGCTCGGAGTTCAAGCCGGAAACCAAAGCACCGGTGATCTACCTGATGACCGAGTGGTTTGACGAGCGCACCCAGACGGTTCAGCGGCGGGATGCCAACTCGGAAAAGGGCGGCACCATGCGTCTCGGTGCGTATCCCTGCCGCTTGACCTCCGGCTCCAAGGCATTCGAAGCATACGGATCCACCGATATTTCCGAACGACACCGGCATCGCTACGAGTTTAACAATGATTACCTGGAGCCGCTCGAGGAACACGGAATGGTGTTTTCCGGTTTTTCTCCCAGGGGCGATCTGGTTGAAATCGTGGAATTACAGGACCATCCCTGGTTTCTGGGCTGCCAGTTCCACCCCGAGTTCAAGTCCCGGCCCATGTCGGCCCATCCACTGTTTCTTGAATTTATCCGGGCCGCGCTGGCGCGCAAATAGCCCCGGTTTATTCGCCTTTCCGGCTTTTGCCGGCGCAATCCGGTCTGTCCATTGACAAGAGCGTTAAAAATGAAATATCGAGGTATATGATCTGGCAGCTCGAAGGACTTTCGTATTCAATCAGCGGGAAGAAATGACATTGCAATGTCCGGTATCGCTTCAACCCGGAGACCGCGTCGGCATCGTTGCCCCGGCAAGCCCCTTCGACCAGGACCGATTTGAGCAGGGCATCAAGGTCCTGGAGCAAATGGGTTATTATCCGGTCTTTGATGAGACCTTGTTTCGGAAGAACGGTTATTTTGCCGGCACAAGCGGTGAGCGGGCAAATGAAATCCAGGCATATTTTGCCGCCCCGGACATCAAGGCCCTGTGGTGCGCGCGGGGGGGCTACGGCAGTTTGCGCCTTTTGCCTGAACTTGATTATCCCGCCATCAGCCGACATCCAAAGATTTTTATCGGTTGCAGCGATATTACCGCGCTGCTGACCACCCTGCATACGCGCTGCGGGATGGTCACGTTTCACGGTCCCATGGTGAGTTCCTTGGCAGAGGCGGATCAGGGCACGCTCGACGGGATCAGAGCCGCTTTGAGCGGAACCCGGCCCGTTGAAATCCAGGCACGCCGCGGCCATGTCATCCGGCCGGGCCGCGTCAGGGGACCGTTGATCGGCGGCAACCTGGCGACCCTGTGCCATTTGCTGGCCACTCCGTATGCCCCGGATTTCCGGGGATGCATCCTGTTTATCGAGGACACCGGGGAAAAGCCCTACCGGATTGACCGCATGCTGACACAGATGGATTATGCCGGGTGTTTTGCGGAAATCCGCGGCTTGGCGGCCGGATCGTTTACGGACTGCGGCCGGCCCGGGGCGGTTGCACGCATTTTTGAAGAGCTCTTTGCAGACCGTAACTTCCCGGTGATCACCGGTTTTCCCGCAGGGCACGGCCATCCCAACATGACCCTGCCCATCGGGGCGGGTGCCGCGCTAGACAGCGTATCCATGTCGCTTACCTATGACGCCCCGGCCGTGTGCCTTCCCGGGCAGACCGGCGAGCCCGACAGGCCATGAAGCGGGCGGCGGAATTGATGCAGCAGGCGGTGGAAACCGGAGTGTTTCCCGGGGGCGTGCTTCTGGCCGCGCGATTTGATCAAATCGTTTTTCACCAGGGATTCGGCGTTACCGATCATATCCGGCAGATACCGGTGACCTGCGATACCGTCTACGACCTTGCCTCGCTGACCAAGCCGCTGGCTACGGCCACCGCGCTTATGCACCTGGTGCAGCAGGGGCGCATCTGTGTCGAGGACCGGCTCGGCAAAGTGATTTCAGGCTTTTCCGAAACAGATAAAGAAAGAATCCGGATCAGGCACCTATTGTGCCACAATTCCGGGCTGCCGCCTTATCGACCCTATTATCGAACCCTGCGCAGGCTTCCGGAAAATGCGCGTAAGGCCGAACTCCGGCGGCTTCTGGTCAACGCGCCGGTCCGGGGTGCCCCGGGCACACGGACCCGGTACAGCGACCTCGGGTTCATGATCCTGGACTGGGTGATCGAACGGGTTTCCGGCAACACCCTGGACCGGTATGCGGCGCAGCAGATTTACACGCCCATGGGTATTCGGGATCTGTTTTTTAGTCCCGGGGGCCGTCCGGACCCGGAAAGGACTTTCGCCCCGACCAGGATCTGGGGGGACCGGGAAGTGGTCTGCGGACGCGTGCATGATGAGAATGCCGATGCAGTCGGCGGAGTATGCGGGCATGCCGGGCTTTTTGGCACCTCCGCGGCGGTGTTTGCCCTGCTTTGCGATCTGCTTCTCACGGTTTGCGGCCAATCTTCAAGCGGTGTTTTTTCCCGGGATGTGGTTGCCGATTTTCTGAGGCCGCCCGAGGGTGCGGAACGGGCCATGGGGTTTGACACGGTTTCCTCCGAAGGTTCGAGCAGCGGCCGGTATTTCACTCCGGGCCGGGCTGTAGGGCATCTGGGATTTACGGGGACCTCGTTCTGGATGGATCCGGTATCCGGAAAAACGGTGATTCTGCTGAGCAACCGGGTGTTGCCCGGTCGGGGCAACCGGAAGATCCGGGCTTTTCGCCCGGATCTCCACAATGCGGTCATGCAGCACATGCAGGCGGGAAAATAACCGAAAATCCTGTTTTCCGCGAGAAAAGAGGTGTATTTTCCGCTTGTCATTTCGTTGTACTTTTGTTAATGAATTGATTTTATATATATCTGCAATCCGGGCAAAAACGGCGCCATGGCCGTCTATGATTTTTCTGTCTTAATGACCGACACATGGGCCTGTAAATCGTGTCTGAACGAAAAAACCGGGTTTTCGTCGGGACGCTGAATAGACGAAGGAGGAACGATCTTGATTTGGGATTCTTTGCTCGGCATATTCTCCAGTGATCTGGCAATCGATCTGGGGACAGCCAATACATTGGTATTTGTCAAGGGCAGGGGCATTGTTTTGAGTGAACCCTCGGTGGTAGCGGTGCGCACGGACGACCGGTCCAAAAACCGGGTTCTGGCCGTGGGGTTGGAAGCCAAGAACATGCTCGGCCGCACGCCGGGCAATATCGTGGCGATCCGTCCCATGCACGACGGGGTGATCGCGGATTTCGACGTGACCGAGGCAATGCTCCGGCATTTTATTCACAAGGTGCATAACCGCCGCACTTTTGTCCGGCCCCGGATCGTGGTCGCGGTTCCCACCGGCATTACGCCGGTGGAAAAACGGGCGGTCAAGGAAGCTGCCGAGTCGGCGGGCGCGCGTGAGGTTTTTCTGATTGAAGAGCCTATGGCCGCGGCCATCGGCGCGGGCATGCCCATCACCGAGCCGACCTGCAACATGGTGGTGGATATCGGCGGCGGAACAACCGAGGTGGCTGTTATTTCTCTTGCCGGAATCGTGTACAGCCGTTCGATCCGGGTGGCCGGCGACAAGATGGATGCCGCCATCGTCCAGTACGTCAAGCGCAAGTACAACCTGCTCATCGGCGAGCGCAGCGCGGAAATTATCAAGACCACGATCGGCAACGCGTATCCGGACTCGGAAAGCTACGAGACCATCGAGGTCAAGGGACGGGACCTGGTTTCCGGGATTCCCAAGATCCTGGCCATTGATTCCGAGGAGATCCGGGTGGCGATTGCCGAGCAGATTGATGCCATCGTGGAAACCACCAAGATCGCCCTTGAGCAAACCCCGCCGGAACTGGCTGCAGATATCGTGGACAGGGGTATCGTGCTCACCGGCGGAGGCGCATTGCTCAAAAACCTGGACAAGCTGTTGCGGGAGGAAACCGGCCTGCCCATTACCGTAACCGATGATCCGCTGTCCACGGTTGCCATTGGATCCGGCAAGACCCTTAACAGTATCGAGATTTTACGACAGGTGGTCATCGACTGATCCATGTTTTCCAAAAAAACGATGGTCCTAACCGGGGCGGTCATACTGATCGTGCTCAACGGCGTAGTTTTCTCCTTTAACTACATCCGGCAATCCTCATTTCAATCCGCTGCCGTGGAAACCGTTTTATTTATCGTGTCCCCGTTTCAGGATGCGGTATCCTATACCCTGGATTCCGGGCAGGATTTGTGGCGCCAGTATTTTGCCCTGGTAAGGACAGCCGAGCAAAACCAAGCGCTTCGCAAAAAGCTGGACCGGGCCAGGCAGCAAATCCATGAATTCCGTGAGATCCGCGAGGAAAATAAACGGCTGAAGCGCCTGGTGGATTTCAAATCCGCATCCCGGGTTTCCATGGAGGCTGCCGAGATTGTGGCCAAGGACCCTTCGCCCTGGTATCGCACCGTGATCATCAACAAGGGACGGGGCGACGGGGTGGAAAAGAATTCGCCGGTAATGGTACCTGACGGGATCGTGGGCCAGGTCATGAACCTTTCGGACGGGTATGCCAAGGTGCTTTTAATAATCGACCGCAACAGCGCCGTGGATGCCCTTGTTCAGCGGACACGGGCAAGGGGCGTGGTCAGCGGCCTTTCCTCGGGCGAGACGTGCCGGTTTGAGTTTGCACTGCGAAAGCAGGATATCCAGGTCGGAGATACGATCATCACCTCGGGCCTTGACGGCATATATCCGAAGGGCATGCGAATTGGCTGGGTATCCAAGGTAATCCGCCGCAACTCCGGGGTTTTCCAGGAGGTGGAAGTCAGGCCGAACGCGGATTTTCACAAGCTTGAAGAAGTCCTGGTGGTATTAAATTCCCCTGATATTGACGATGTGCTGAATTGATCCGTTATCTGTTCTATTTGGTGCTTGTTGTATTTTTGGTGCTCCTTCAGACCAGTATTCTGCCGTATCTTCCGGTAGTCGGCCGGTTCTACGATTTTCTGGTCCCGCTTATCGTGTTTTTGAGCCTCTATAAGCCGCTGGGCGACGGGCTGCCGGTGCTGGCGGCGGGCGGACTGACCATGGACATGCTCTCCGGGGCGCCGATCGGCATTTACTTGACCACTTATCTGTGGGTCTTTATCGCCTGCAGGGGAGCGCCCCGCTGGATCAGCATCCGGGACCACCTGTTATTTTCCGTGCTGGTGGTGCTGGGGGTATTGTTTCAGAATGTATTATTCTCCGCTGCCGTGCTTACGGCTGATACGCCCCGTTTTTTTACCGCCCAAAGTCTCCGGATCATTGTGCTGCAGCTTTTCTGGGCGCTGGTGACTGCCCCGTTTTTGTGGCTTGGTTTCCGGTATTTGTTTGTCAATCCCGGGCGGCTTTCTGGAAAAGGAAGCCGCAACGGCATATAAAAAGAAGCGTTGCGGATTAACTGCACAATTCTATCGGATGGCGCCTGTGAATCACAACCGCGCGGAAAATCGCCTTCTGCCGAAAATTGACAGTGAATGGTTCAGAAGCCGGATCCTGGTGCTGATCGTTTTCATTGCAATGGTCTTTGCTCTGCTCGGTGCCCGGCTGTTTTACCTGCAGATTATCAAGGGCGAGCACTACCGCAGCCTGTCGACCAACAACTGCCTGCGCAAGCAGCGCATTGAGCCGCTGCGGGGCCTGATATACGACCGAAGCGGCCGCCTGCTGGTGGATAACAGGCCTTCCTACGACCTGCGCATCATACCAAATGATGCCCGCCCCCTGGATCAGACCGCGGAAAGGCTTGCCGGATACATTGACATGGAGGCATCGGAAATCAAGTCTCATGTCAGGAAAAATCGGGGCCCGTACGGGTATGCGCCGGTGCTTTTGAAAAAGGATATCAACCGGGATCTGATGGGGATTCTGCTTGCCCGCAGTTATGAACTGCCGGGAATCACAATTGCCGCCAACGCGCGGCGGAATTATATTTATGATCCGCTGGCAGCGCACCTGATCGGTTATCTGGGGGAAATCACGGAAAAAGAGCTTTCCGGACTAGACTATCCGCATAAGCGGGGCGGGGATATGGTCGGCCGTGGGGGCGTGGAGAAAACCTTTGAGTCGGAATTAAGCGGTACTCCAGGCGCCCGGATCGTGGAGGTCAGCGCCACGGGCCAGGTGATGCGGGTGATTGACCGGGAGCCGGCAAAAACCGGACATAACTTGTATTTGACCATTGATTCTGATCTTCAGAAAAAGGCTGAATCCCTGTTGACGGATAAGGTGGGTGCGGTTGTGGCAATGGATCCCGATACCGGCGAGGTGCTGGCCATGGCAAGCTCTCCGAGTTTTCAGCAGGCCGCATTTGTCGACGGCCTGAGTGACAAGGCCTGGCATGCACTGACCACCGACCCGGAGCGACCCCTGCGCAACAAGGCCGTTCAGGGAAAATATCCGCCGGCCTCCACGTATAAGATCGTCACTGCCATGGCGGCACTGGAAGAGGGGGTCATGGGAACAAACACCGAGGTGTTCTGCCCCGGGTATATGCGGTTCGGCAACCGGATATACAGATGCTGGAAACTTACGGGCCACGGCACCATGGACATTGTCAAGGCCATCGCGCAGTCCTGTGATGTATATTTTTACCAGGCCGGAAAGCAGCTCGGTGTTGACCGGATTGCCCGGTATGCAAAACAAAGCGGTCTGGGGGCCAGCACCGGCATTGCCCTTGCCCAGGAGGCTGACGGCCTGATTCCGACAGCAGAGTGGAAGCGCCGGAATGTGGGCATCCCCTGGCAGCCGGGGGAAAACCTCTCCATTGCCATCGGGCAGGGCTACAACCTGGCCACGCCCCTGCAGATGGCTGTGCTGACTTCCGCAGTGGCAAATGACGGCACGATTTATCAGCCAAAGGTTATGAAACAGGTGCGCTCCGTGCAGGGACGGTCGGTAAAAACGCTTACGCCGGAGCCTGTAGGAAAATTGCCGGCAAGTGACAGGTCGCTTGAAATCATACAAAAAGGGCTTTATGATGTCGTGAACAATCGCAACGGCACTGCATACTGGCATGTGCGCGCAAAGGATGTTTCCATAAGCGGAAAAACCGGTACCGCCCAGGTGGTGGGACGGCGGGACGAGCCAGGCCCGGAAGGGGAAAAGGAAGAAGAGGAGCGAAAGCACAATTATTTGCCGCATGCCTGGTTTATCGGGTATGCCCCCAGCGAGCAGCCGGAGATCGCAGTTTCGGTCCTGGTCGAACACGGAGAACACGGTTCCAGCGCAGCCGGGCCGATTGCCAGGGAAATGATGCTGACGTATTTAAACCGCAAGGCCGCCAAAGCGGTCCTTGAGGCCGGAGAGAACGGAGAATAGGGATATGGAGCGGGAGCACGGAAAAAAAGGCACCGGGGAAAATACCCCGGAAGCCGAACGGAGCCATTTCATCAAGCAGATCATTGAAGCCGACCTGGCTGCCGGCAAATACGACGGCCGGGTCGTGACCCGGTTTCCGCCGGAGCCCAACGGCTATCTGCATATCGGACACGCCAAGTCCATCTGCCTGAATTTCGGTCTGGCAAGGCAATACCAGGGACGCTGTCACCTGCGTTTTGACGATACCAATCCCATGAAGGAAAACCGGGAGTATGTGGAGTCCATAAAGGCAGACGTGCACTGGCTGGGTTTTGACTGGGAAGAACACGAGTACTTTGCCTCGGATTATTTTGACAGGTTATACGAATACGCCTTGAAGCTGATCAAGGGTGGCAATGCCTACGTGGACAGCCTGAGTCCGGAACAGATTCGCGAATACCGTGGAACCTTGAGCGAGCCGGGCAGGCAGAGCCCGTATCGAAACCGCTCCGTGGAAGAAAACCTGGAGCTGTTCGAAAAAATGCGGCAGGGCGAATTTGCCGAAGGCCAATGCGTGCTGCGGGCAAAGATCGACATGGGCTCATCCAACGTGGTGATGCGGGATCCCACGCTCTATCGGATCCGCAACAAGGCCCACCACAGAACCGGGAACAAATGGCACATCTATCCCATGTATGATTTTGCCCACTGCCTGTCCGACTCCATCGAGGGAATCACCCACTCCCTGTGCACCCTGGAATTTGAAAACAACCGAGAGCTCTACGACTGGATCCTGGACAAGCTCGATGTATATCACCCCCAGCAGATCGAGTTTGCCCGGCTCAACCTGTCACGCACGGTGCTTTCCAAGCGCAAGCTGATCCGGCTGGTGGCGGCCGGATACGTGGATGGCTGGGACGATCCCCGCATGCCGACGATTTCCGGATTCCGCAGGCGGGGATATACACCGGCATCAATACGCAATTTCTGCGATCGAATCGGAGTGGCCCGGCGCGACAGCATGGTGGAGCTGGCCCTGCTGGAACACTGTGTGCGCGAAGATCTCAATAAAAATGCCATGCGGGTTTTGGGCGTATTAAGGCCCCTGCGGGTGGTGATTGAAAATTACCCGGAAAACGAAACCGAGATGCTCATGGCAATCAATAACCCCGAGGACGGATCCATGGGCACCCGGGAGGTGCCGTTTTCCCGGGTGATTTACATCGAGCGCGGCGACTTCATGGAAGATCCGCCAAAGAAGTTTTTCCGCCTGGCCCCGGGACGCGAGGTCCGGCTGCGGTATGCCTACTTCATCCGCTGCACGGATGTGATCCGCGACGAAGCGGGGGAAATCGTGGAGCTTCGCTGCACCTATGATCCGGCTACCCGCGGCGGCAACGCCCCGGACGGGCGCAAGGTCAAGGCCACGCTTCACTGGGTGTCTGCCGCCCATGCGGTGCAGTCCACGGTCCGGCTTTACGATCACCTGTTTACCGAGCAGAACCCGGCGGAAAAGGAAGATTTTGAAGCCTGCATCAACCCGGAATCGCTTGAGGTAATCACCGACAGCATGCTGGAGCCGGGGCTTGCAGATGCGCCTGCCGAAGCCCGCTACCAGTTCGAGAGGCTGGGGTATTTCTACGCAGATCATAAGGATTCCGCACCCGGCCGGCCGGTTTTCAACCGGATCGTGACCCTTCGCGACACCTGGGCCAAGATCCAGAAGGCACGAAAAAATAAAGCCTGAACAAAATGATTTGTTCGGTCAAAATCCGGCTGATGACGCCGATGTTTTGCAAAATCTGAATTTGGACCTATTTTTTATTTCGGATTTCGATATTCGAATTTCGAATTTTCTCCCAGGAGGGGGTTATGCTTAACTTCAAGTTATCCGAAAGACAGCGGCAGATAAAACAGCAGGCCCGGGAGTTCGCGTTAAACCGGGTCCTGCCGGTTGCCGCCTATTATGACGAAAGAGATGAAACCCCGGTTGAGATTTTAAAAGAGGCCTACCAGGCTGGCGTTTCCACGGGCATGATCCCGGAGGCCTACGGCGGGCAGGGACACGGGCTGATCGACGGCTGCCTGGTTGTCGAGGAAATCGCCGCGGCCTGTCCGGGAATTGCGACTTCGCTGTTTGATAATTCCCTGGGCATGGAACCGCTGATACTTTGCGATAATGAAGCGGCCAAGAAAAAGTATCTTTCAAAGTTCGTCAATGCCTTCAACCTGATCAGCTTTGCCACATCCGAGCCCACAATGGGATCGGATGTTTCCGGCATTCGTTGCCAGGCCACTGAAGACGGAGATGATTACATATTAAACGGCATCAAGTACTGGGTGACAAACGGGGGCATTGCCGATTATTTCACAATATTTGCCACCGTGGACCCGGAGAAAAAGCACGAGGGGATCTGCGCGTTTCTGGTGGAAAAGCAGTGGGACGGCGTGGAAGTCGGCAGGGCCATTCCGAAGCTCGGCCAGCGAAACTCCAATACTGCCGGGGTGCGTTTCAACAACGTGCGGGTGCCCAAGGAGAACATGCTGGCCCCTCCGGGGGAAGGATTTGTGCTGGCCATGCGCACCTTTTCCCACACCCGGCCGTCGATCGGCGCCTTTGCGGTGGGCGCGGCGCGTTCGGCCATGGAGTTTGCCATGGACTATGCGAAAAAACGGCGTGCGTTCGGCTCCAGGCTGTCGGATTTTCAGGCCATCCAGTTTAAGATCGCGGAGATGTACCAGAAAATCGAGACTTCACGCCTGCTGGTCTGGAAGGCTGCCTGGGAGGCCGACAATGAGATTGATCCCACCATATCGGCTTCCATCTCCAAAATGTATGCCAGCGAATCCGCCACTCAGGTTGCCAACGAGGCCCTGCAGATTTTGGGCGGATACGGTTATACCCGCTTTTATCCCATAGAGAAATTGCTGCGCGACATGCGGGTGTACCCCATTTACGAGGGCACCAGCGAAATCCAGCGCATGATCGTTGGCGGTCACGTGCTGACCAATTACGAGCCTGTGATGCCGGCGCTCGAGGACCTGCCCCTGCACCGCCAACACCATCCGGATGAACTCGGCATCGAGGGCCGGCCCGAAACCAATGCCTGGCGGTGCAGGCTGTGCGGGTACGTATATTACGGCGAGCACCCCCCGGAGCAGTGTCCGTATTGCTTTTTTCCGGATTCTGCGTTCAAGCAGGTAGCCGGGCGGTCGTCGGAGTAAACTCCTGTAAATTCGAAGCACGAAATCCGAAACCCGAAACAAATCCGAATTACTAAGATTCAAATGATCAAAACAGGCAATCCGGGCAGGTGATTACTGTTTTGAAAATTTGGTATTCGGGTTTCATATTTGTTTATCCCTAAAGGGATGCTTCGCGCGAATTTCGATATTCGGATTTCGGATTTTATTCTTTTATACTTTCACCAGCTCATACTGCCGGCTGCCCAGGCCCAATTGCTCGGCATAGGCCAGTTGGTGGGTATAGTCCACGTTCGGGTAGACGCCCCGGAATTTATCCGCCCCGGCATCGGTGTGCGTGGTCAGGCAGGAGTCGGGCAGGGCCGGCTCCTGGTTGACCAGATCCACGCTTGCCTGGTCGATAGCCACGGGATCCCTGGATGCCACCACCCCGATATCCCGGACAATCGGGGCATCATTGTAGGGCACGCAGTCGCAGGCCGGCGATACATGATTGATGAAGTTGATATACAGGGTCTTGCCGCTTTTGTTCTTTAATACGCCGAGCGTGTATTCCACCATTCGTTCCAGAAACTCCTCGCCGGACTTGGCCCACTGGATCTGGATGGCCCCCTGCTGGCAGACGAGGATGCATTCCCCGCACCCGATGCAGGTCTCCGGGTCGATTCGGGCGACTTCGTCGACGATCTCAATTGCTCCCACAGCGCAGTGTTCGGCGCAATCCCCGCACCCGATGCATTTTTTCGCCTTGACCTTGGGGCCGACGCCGGAATGCTGTGCCATTTTGCCCCGGCGGGAGGCCGATCCCATGCCGACGTTTTTTATGGCGCCGCCAAAGCCGGAAAGCTCGTGGCCCTTGAAGTGCGCCGCAGAAATCAGGGCATCCGCGTTGATGACCTCGGTGCCGATGTAGACTTCCCTGAATTGTTTCTGGTTGATTTCCACCGCGGTTTCCGTGCGGCCGCGCAGGCCGTCTGCAATTACCAGGGGCGCTTCCACCACCGGGTAAGCAAAGCCGTTGGCAATAGCGGTTTGCAAATGATTGACCGCGTCTCCCCGGCTGCCGGCATACAGGGTGTTGGCATCAGTCAGAAAGGGAACGCCGCCGGCGTTTTTGATCATGTCGACGATGTGGCGGATATAAACCGGGCGGATGAATGCGGTGTTGCCCTGCTCGCCGAAATGCAGTTTCAGGGCGGTCAGATCGCGCTGCCCGATGCAGTCCTTTAAGCCCGCGGTATCAATGAGGCGGTGGAGCTTATTTACTCCGCTGTCCTTGAACGTGGCCTTGAAGTCCATAAAATACACGGTGCTTGCCATAGTGCCTCCGTCTGTTAGGGTTGGTTGGAATCAAAAAGTTGTTCAGCGGTATATGGGATGTTCCACTTCCGGTTCATTATCGTTATAATCAACCTCAATTTAGGATCAATATAAATCAAAATTGGGCGGTTGGCAAAAGGCCTTGCAATCCGGGGCGGAATATCATAGATAAATGATTGACAAAATCCCGGCAACACGCCCGTAATATAGATTTCAAACGGCAGTCCGCAAATGTTTGACCGACGTCTTATCCAATACTTTGACTGGTGGCTGCTTGCACTGACACTGCTGCTCGGCGCCATCGGCATTTTGATGATTCACAGTGCGGTCAACGCAGGTGAGCACAATCCGATGGGCGGCATTTATGTGCGGCAGATTTTCTGGTTTGCCGGGGGACTGGGGCTGATGGTGCTCAGCTTCCTGTTTTCCTATAAGCAGCTGGATCGATGGAGCCCGGTAATTTACGGCGTGTGCATCATTTTGCTGGTCCTGGTCTTTTTTTTCGGAAGGACCATCGGTGGATCCGCACGCTGGCTGGATCTGGGACCGTTTACCCTCCAGCCGTCAGAACCTGCGAAACTCGCCGTGATTCTGATCCTTGCCCGTTATTATGCCCGCCGTGCCAAGCCCGGCGGCCTGGGGGCCCGGGAGTTGCTCCCGGCGGCACTGCTTGTGGGCGTGCCGTTTGCTTTGATTGTGGTTCAGCCGGATCTGGGCACTGCCGGCCTCCTTGTGCTGATTGCCGCTTCCATGACATTTTTCGTAAAGATTGAGCGGAAAACATTTGTTTCACTGCTCGTATTGGCGTTGATTGTGCTCCCGCTGGGCTGGTTCATGCTGGAAGACTATCAGCGCACGCGCGTGATGATGCTTTTCTTCCCGGAAACCGACGCCCTGGGAGCCGGATATCACGTGCTCCAATCCAAAATCGCCGTGGGCTCCGGAATGCTTTTCGGCAAAGGGTATATGGACGGCACCCAGAATATCCTTTCTTTTCTGCCGGAGCAGCACACGGACTTTATCTTTTCGGTGCTCGCCGAGGAATTCGGTTTTATCGGATCCGTCTCCCTGCTTCTTTTGCTGCTGCTTTTGATCCTGTTTGGTCTGAATATTGCCCACGGGGCAAGAGACGCTTTCGGCACAATCCTGGCGGTGGGAATTACCGCCATGATATTCTGGCAGGGCGTAATCAACGTTGGCATGGTCATGGGTGTGATGCCGGTGGTGGGCATGCCCCTGCCGCTGATCAGTTACGGCGGTTCATCGCTGGTGACCGTTCTTCTGGCGATCGGACTGCTGATGAATGTCAGCATGCGACGGTTTGTCAGTTCGTAGCCGCTTAAAAAAATGTCGAAATTGTTTGACAAGAGCGAAATGTTGGTGCTATGGAGTGTTGCTTAAATCAATCCATTTACGGTGAATCAAACGCGTTCCAGTAAGAATGTGCGGAGGTTTAGTCAATGATAGATGTTAATGGGTCCCTTTTTATCCAGATGGTGAATTTCATTGTTCTGATTTGGGCCTTGAATTTTGTGCTGTATCGCCCGGTCCGGGGGATCATCGCTCAGCGCCGCGAGAAGATGGACGGCCTGGAGGACGGTATTTCCAAATACGAGCAGGATGTGGCCCAAAAGGACCAGGCGATCCAGGCGGGTATAAAGCAAGCCCGGGAAAAAGGCCAGAAGGAAAAAGAGGCGCTCGAAGAGGAAGCCCGGGAAAAGGAACGCCAGATGATGGAGCAGATCAATGAAAAGGCGCGGGCGGATATGGCTGAAATTCGCGAGAAAGTCGCCAGTGAAACCGAGGCGGTAAGAAAATCCCTGGAGCCCCAAGTCGATCAGTTTGCAGATCAAATCAGTGAAAAGATTCTCGGGAGGGCTGTTTAATGATTCCAAGTAAGCTAAGAGGCGCCAACCTGTGGGTGGCATGTTCGGTATTAGGATTGCTGCTGTTGATGACCGCAGGTGCCGTACTTGCCGCAAGCAATGGCGGACACGGTGAAGGCGGCGGCATCGGCTGGGAAGCCACAGACACCTACCGGGTGATTAACTTCATCGTTCTGGCAGCCATCCTGTTTTTCGTACTCAGAAAACCCGTCAAAAACTTCCTCAATGATCGTGTCCGCGTAATCAAGGAGCAACTGGCGGATCTGGAAAATCAGAAGAAAGCGGCCGAACAAAAGCTGGCCGAATATAACGACCGCCTGGCCGCCCTGAGCCAGGAGTCTGAAAAAATTATTGAGCAGTACCGCCAGCAGGGCGAGAGTGTACGCGATAAGATCTTAAAGGAAGCTGAGAACGCGGCAAACAAGCTCGAGGAACAGGCCAGGCGCAATATTGAGCGGGAGTTTGCCCAGGCCAAGAAGAAGCTTGAATCCGAGGTGTTTGAAAAGGCCATTGAAAAAGCCGAAGAGAAGCTCAAACGGGTCACAACCCCGGAAGACCAGGAAAAACTCGTTCAAGAATATTTAGATAAGGTGGTGACAAAGTGAGAAGCTCAGCAATTGCGAGGCGCTACGCAAAAGCTTTAATCCTGATCGGCAAGCAAGACGGCCAGGCGGAAAAATACCGGGAAGAACTGCAGGGATTTATTGGCTTGCTGGATGCCCAGCCGGAATTCGAGCAAATCGTCAGCAATCCCCTGTTTGACACGGAAAAGCGCAAGCATGTGCTGACTGCGGTGCTTGGCCGACTCGACATCTCCACCGTCATGAAATCCTTTATTACGTTGCTGTTCCAGAAAAAGCGTTTTATTTACATTCGGGATATCAATGTAAATTACCACAAGCTCGCAGATGAGTTAAAGGGGATCGTCCGGGCCGAATTGGTTTCGGCCACCGAGCTGTCCCAGGATTCCTTTGAGCAGATCCGCGCCTCGCTGTCAAAGATGACCGGCAGGGAGGTGGTTCTCGAGGCAAAGCAGGATCCGGAACTCATCGGCGGGGTGGTCACGAAAATAGGGGATCTTGTGTTGGATGGCAGTATTCGGACACAATTAAAAAACATGCGTGAATCTTTAAAAAGGGGTGAGAGTGTCTAATGGAAATAAAAGCCGAAGAAATCAGCCAGATTATTAAGGATCAAATTCAGGAGTTTGACAAGAAGGTTGAACTCAGCGAAACCGGTATCATTTTGTCCGTCGGTGACGGTATCGCCCGTGTTTACGGCCTTGATAAGGTACAGGCACTGGAGCTGGTGGAGTTTCCAAACGGCGTTGTCGGCCTGGCCATGAACCTGGAAGAAGACAATGTCGGTGTCGCGATTATGGGCGAAGACACGGATATCAAGGAAGGTGACATTGTCAAGCGGACCGGACGGATCGCCGAAGTACCGGTGGGTGATGCCGTGTTGGGCCGCGTGCTTTCAGCTGTCGGCGAACCCGTTGACGGAAAAGGGCCTGTTGAAGCCCAGGAATCCCGGCGGATTGAGATGCTGGCTCCCGGCGTCATCGACCGGAAAAGCGTGCATGAGCCGCTGTATACCGGGTTAAAGGCTATTGATGCCATGACGCCTGTGGGCCGCGGCCAGCGCGAGCTGATCATCGGCGACCGCCAGATTGGTAAAACTGCTGTGGGCATTGATGCGATCATCAGCCAGAAGGGCCAGGATGTGCATTGCATCTATGTCGCCACCGGCCAGAAGCGATCCACTGTTGCCCAGGTTGTATCCACCCTGGAAAAACACGGGGCAATGGAGTATACCACCGTGATTTCCGCATGTGCCAGTGACCCGGCGACCCAGCAGTATATTTCTCCCTACGCCGGTTGTGCCATCGGCGAATATTTCCGTGATCAAGGCAAGCATGCCCTGATCGTCTACGATGACCTTTCCAAGCAGGCGGCGGCTTACCGCCAGGTTTCACTGCTGATGCGGCGTCCGCCCGGACGCGAGGCATATCCCGGAGACATTTTCTACAATCATTCCCGGCTGCTGGAACGGGCCGCCAAGTTAAACGATGAACTCGGTGCCGGATCCCTTACCGCCCTGCCGATTATCGAAACCCAGGCGGGTGACGTTTCCGCTTATATTCCCACGAACGTGATTTCCATTACCGACGGGCAGATTTACCTGGAACCCGGGCTGTTTTTTGCCGGTGTGCGCCCGGCCATTAATGTCGGCCTGTCGGTATCCCGCGTCGGCGGATCCGCCCAGGAAAAGGCCATGAAACAGGTTGCCGGAACCATGCGCCTGGATCTGGCCCAGTACCGCGAACTTGAATCCTTTGCCACTTTTGGTTCTGATCTGGATGCCGCCACTCAGAAACAGCTACTGCGCGGCGAGCGCCTGGTGGAGATTCTCAAACAGCCCCAGTATCAACCATTGCGGCTGGAGTACCAGGTCCTCATTCTGTATGCCGGCACACACGGCTTTCTCGATGATCTGCCCACCAACGTGCTGGCCAGATATGAATCCGGCCTTTACGAGTTCGTTGAAACCCGTCATCCGGATATTCTTTCCGGCATCGCCGAGAAGCGGGAACTCACCGATGACCTGGACCAGAAACTGCAGCAGGCATTGAAGGAATACGGCGAGGAATTCAAGGACACGATCAAGTAGCCTGCGTTGTTTAACCGGAACCATAACCGAACAAGGCGAGTCGATATATGGCATCCCTACAGGAAGTAAAAAGCAAGATCAACGGGGTCAAAAAGACCAAGCAGATTACCCGGGCTATGAACATGGTTGCCGCCTCCAAGTTGCGCGGGGCGCAGTCCGCCATGGAGGCCTTTCGACCCTATGCGGAAAAATTTGCCGAGGTGCTCGGCAATATCGCCGGGAAGGCCGGCGATGATGTCAGCCCGCTGCTGGTTGAGCGCGAGGCGGTCAATAAGGTTCACGTTGTGCTTTTGACCTCGGATCGGGGTCTTTGCGGCGGTTTTAATACGAACCTGATTGAAAAGGCTGAAGCCTTCAAGGACGAGCAGATCAACGCCGGAAAAAACATTTCCTTTACGAATTTCGGGAAAAAAGGCCGGGACTGGTGCCGCAGGGAAAAGTTGCCCATTGTGGACGAATACCTCGGCGTGGTGGGTGCCAAATTCGGATTCAACACGGCCTCCACTTCTGCGCAAAAGCTCATCGACGGCTTCTTAAACGGTGACTACGACGAAGTGCATATTGTGTATGCCCAGTTTCTGGGGATGGCCAACCAGCCGCCCACAGTGCGCCAGTTGTTGCCCATCCCCGTGATCGGGGAAACATCGGAAAGCGATGCCGCCGCCCAGGAGGAAGAACAGGCCTACATGGCCGAACACATTTGTGAGCCGTCCCCGGACGAGTTGCTCAACATCATGCTTCCCAGAAACATTTATATCCAGCTTTACAATGCGTTGCTGGAGACCTCGACCAGCGAGCATGCTTCCCGGATGCGGGCAATGGACAATGCCACCAAGGCATGTGATGATATGATTGACAGCCTGACCCTGGCATACAACAAGGCCCGGCAGGCGGAAATTACAATGGAGCTTATGGATATCGTCGGCGGCGCCGAAGCCCTGCGGGGATAATCCACACAGTCAATTCTGCGTTTTACGATAGGAGGTCTATTCATGGCAGAGAACATCGGTAAAATTACACAGGTAATGGGGCCTGTTGTTGACGTCGAGTTCGAACAGGGCAAATTGCCTGAAATTTTAACGGCCCTTTTGATTTCCAATCCGGCGATCAATGACAAGGAAGACAACCTGGTGGTCGAGGTGGCCCAGCATCTTGGTGACAATGTTGTGCGTACGGTTGCCATGGACATCACCGACGGATTGGTCCGGGGTATGCCGGTCAAGGACACCGGAAATCCCATTATGGTGCCCGTTGGCGAGCCCGCCCTGGGACGCGTGTTAAACGTTGTTGGCCGTCCGGTGGATGGTCTGGGTGAAGTGAGCCACGAACACATGTCGCCCATTCACAGGGAAGCGCCCTTGCTGACCGAGCAGGATGTATCCGTGCAGGTACTGGAAACGGGTGTAAAGGTCATCGATCTGTTGGTGCCATTTCCCCGTGGCGGTAAGATGGGTCTGTTTGGCGGTGCAGGCGTTGGCAAGACCGTTATCATGATGGAAATGATTAACAACATTGCCATGCACCACGGCGGTATTTCCGTGTTCGCAGGCGTCGGGGAAAGAACCCGCGAAGGCAACGACCTGTATCACGAAATGAAGGATTCCGGCGTTCTGCCCAAGGCAGCCCTGGTATACGGCCAGATGACAGAGCCGCCCGGCGCCCGGATGCGGGTTGCGCTGTCGGCACTGACCAGCGCGGAATACTTCCGGGATGAAGAGGGTCAGGACGTGCTGTTGTTCATCGACAACATTTTCCGGTTTACTCAGGCCGGCCAGGAAGTCTCCTCCCTGCTCGGTCGGATGCCCTCTGCAGTTGGTTACCAGCCGACCCTGGCAGTTGAGCTCGGTGAACTCCAGGAACGGATTACTTCCACGGACAAGGGTTCGATTACAGCCGTGCAGTGCGTGTATGTGCCTGCAGACGACCTGACCGACCCGGCACCAGCCACCACGTTTGCCCACCTTGACGGTACAGTGGTGCTTTCCAGGCAGATTGCAGAACTTGGTATTTATCCGGCAGTTGACCCGCTGGACTCGACCTCGCGGATTCTGGACTCCAACTTTATCGGCGAGGAACATTACAACGTGGCCCGCGAGGTTCAGACGATTCTGCAGCGCTACAAGGATCTCCAGGACATTATCGCGATTCTGGGGATGGAGGAGCTGTCGGAAGACGACAAGATCACGGTTGCCCGGGCGCGCAAGATTCAGCGGTTTTTGTCCCAGCCCTTTCACGTTGCCGAAACATTTACCGGCCTGAAGGGCGCATTTGTCAAGCTGGAAGACACGATCCGTGCTTTTAAGGAAATCTGTGCCGGCCAGCATGATGATCTGCCGGAACAGGCGTTTTATCTGGTTGGCACCATTGAAGAGGCAAGAGAAAAATCCCAGAAGATGGCGGCTGCATCTTAAGCAATAAGAGGAACTGCGCATGGCTGAAGATATCCAACTCGAAATCGTGACCCCGGAGAGATACGCGGTCAGTGAATCCGCACAGATTGTGATGGCACCCGGAACCCTTGGGGAGTTTGGCGTGCTCTCCGGTCATACGCCATTTTTAACATCGCTCCAGATTGGTAAGGTCCATTACAAGGATTCCAGCGGCAAGGAGCAGGTCGTTTTTGTCAGCGGCGGATTTGCCGAGGCCCTGCCCGACCGGGTAACCATTCTGGCCGAATCTGCTGAGCGGCAGGAGGATATTGATTACTCACGTGCCAAAGCCGCATATGAACGGGCCCAGGAGCGGCTGGCCAGTCAGAAGGAAGATATTGACTATGCCCGGGCCCGGGCTGCGATGCAGCGGGCACTGGCGCGGATGGATGTTTCCCAGGGCGGCGGCACGCACTAAAAAAGTTCAAGAAGACCGTATGCAGAACCGTTCTTCGGTCTTTATACAAAGGTTTCCAACGATGAAAAGGGCAAATCAATGTCATTGATTTGCCCTTTTTGGTATGTCACGGGGTTTATAGGGCAGATGAATCCGGAAGAAACAGAAGGTGCGGTGGCAGTGGTTATTCTGGCCGCCGGCAAGGGAACCCGGATGAATTCGGACAAGGCCAAGGTGCTTCATCCGGTTGCGGGGCGGCCAATGCTTCTTTACGTGGTGGATGCAGCCACCCGGATTGCGGGAAAGGAAGTGGTTGTTGTGGTGGGCACCCAGGCTGAAACGGTCCGGAGGTTGGTTGCCGCGCATGCAAATGTGGGTTTTGCTGATCAGGACCGACAATTGGGCACCGGCCACGCGGCAATGTGCGCCATGCCCGCCCTGGCCGATCATGTTCGGCACGTGGTGTTTTTGTGCGGCGATGTGCCGCTGATTACCCCGGATACCCTGCAGCGCTTAATCGACACGCATGTCGGCCAAAAGCTCGATGTCACCATCTTGGGGGCACAGTTGGAAAACCCCGCGGGCTACGGAAGACTCAAACAGAAATCAGACGGCACCGTGGCGTCGATCGTGGAGGAAGCCGACGCCTCTGAGGCGGAAAGGGCGATCAATACGGTGAATACCGGCATTTATTGTGTTGCGCGGGATTTTTTGGAAGATGCCCTGACCCGGATCCGCACGGATAATGCACAGGCCGAGATGTATCTGACCGATATCGTGGGCATCGCTGCAGGAGACGGCAAGCGTGTGGGCCTGATGCTGTGTGCGGATCAAAACGAAATGCACGGCATAAACAGCCCGGCGGATCTCGAGCGGGTGGAGGCAATTATTCATCGCAATGAAAAACCTTGACTTCCTTGGCATTGAATTTTATATACGAATAAAGAGGTGAAACAGTGGAAACCGATGAAGTGATGCGCCAGCTTGACACCCTGCTCGAAAAGGTGGAAAGCTTGATTGAGCGATGCCAGAATCTTGAGCGGGAAAATGCAGACCTGTCAGGCAGGGTCAAAAAGCTGGAATCGGAGTTGGAACAAAAAACGGAAAACGAGAATCAATTTTCAAGGCAGAAGGAGCAGATTCGATCAAGGATCGATCATCTGCTGGCCAAACTCGACAGTGCAACGGAAAATCCGGCAGCCGAAGAATAAAAAGAACCACGATCCAAAGGGAAACGGGTAGGATTGGAACAAATTATTACCATTGAGCTTTTGGGAGAAGCGTTTAATTTCAAGGTTGACCAGGACAGCAGGATTGATGCAAAGGATGTGACAGCACATCTTGTCGGCGAGGTCAACCAGGTAGCCTCCCGGTTTCCGTTGCATGCACAAAAGACAAACAAACTGGCAATCGTTGTTCTTGCCGCGCTCAACATTGCCAAGCAGCACGCCGAGCTGGATATGCAATTCGGGGAATTTGTATCCTCCGTGGCTGGTCGTGCTGAGACAATGGATGAAATGATTGTGTCGAGTTCGTGCTATTGACTGCCTGCTTAAAAACCGCGCGTGAGCGCCCAAAAGGATAATTTCACGGAAAAACGCCATAGAATAAGCTCCCCTGCTGTGTGCGTGATTGAACAGTGCCCCTTGACCCAACACCTAAAAAAAAGGGAGCCTTCACTGGTTTTGGTGTGCAAGTTCCGCATGTACGGAAAAGCCTGAAGAAGCCATAAGGCCCCCACCTTGATGAGCTCGGATCAAGGCTCTTTCAACACGGCACGGCGGGGTGCTTATCTCGTTCAATTTTGGCGTTTTCCCGGGTTCCCGTTCAGTTTGGGTGCTTCCGCAATTCCGGGAGATCCCGGATTCCGACTGAATGCATCACAATATCCTTCCCTGTGTTCATCTCGATTCGTGACACCTTTTAAAACCGACAACATCAGATCAACTCCAACACCCGGGACTTTTATGCAAATCATCCAGGGCATGCGGAGATGACGTTTAGGGGGCAATGATGTATGGAACATATATTTTAGCAGCTTTCATCGGCATTGTGGTGGGGTTTGTCGCATCCCAGCTGCTCAAAGAGCGGCTTGCAGGCCAGAAAATCCGCGATGCCGAGGAAAAGTCCAGGATGATCGTTGACGGCGCCCAGCGCAAGGCCGATTCCTTGGTCAAGGAGGCACAGCTCGAGGCCAAGGACCGGCTGTTTAAAATGAAATCCGATTTTGACGCCGAAACCGCCGAGGCGCGCGATGAACTCAAGAAAATGGAAAAGCGCCTTCACTCCAAGGAAGAGAACCTGGACAAGAGAAATGAGCAGCTCGAGCTCCAGGCCAAGGAAAATGCCCGGCTTGAGCGCGAACTCCAGGAGCGTGAAGCCGGTATTGCAGAGCGGGAAAAACATTACCAGCAGCTTATCGAGGATCAGAAGAACCAGTTGGAGTCCATTTCCGGTATGACCGCGGAGGCGGCCAAGGAACTGCTGATGCAGTCCATGGAAAACGAGGCCCGTCATGACAGCGCCAAGATGGTCAAGCGGATCGTGGCCGAGGCCAAGGAAAATGCCGACAAAGAGGCAAAAAAGATTATGGCCACGGCGATTCAGCGCTATGCCGGGGATTTTGTCGCAGAGCGCACGGTTTCGGTGGTCCAGTTGCCGGATGACGAAATGAAGGGCCGGATCATCGGCCGGGAGGGCAGAAATATCCGTGCCCTGGAAGCCGCCACCGGCATTGACCTGATTATTGATGATACGCCCGAAGCGGTGATCCTGTCGGGATTTAATCCGGTTCGCCGGGAAGTGGCGCGGCTCTCCCTGCTTCGTCTCATTGAGGACGGCCGCATCCATCCGGCACGGATTGAGGACGTGGTCAAAAAGATCGACCAGGAGGTGGATGTCGCGATCAAGGAGGCAGGCAATCAGGCGGCCTTTGATCTTGGTGTACACGGGATTTCCAATGAGCTGATCAAGTATTTGGGGCGGCTCAAGTTCAGGACCAGTTATGCTCAGAATGTGTTGCAGCATTCCGTTGAAGTGGGTTTTTTGTGCGGCGCCATGGCTGGAGAACTCGGCTTGAACGTAAAGCTGGCCAAGCGGATGGGGCTGCTGCATGATCTCGGCAAGGCAGTGGACCACGAGGTGGACGGATCCCATGCAGAAATCGGTGCGCGGCTGGCCAAGAAGCACGGGGAATCGCCAAAGGTGATTCAGGCCATTGCCGCCCACCATGAAGACGTCACTCCCGAATCGGTTTATGACCTGCTGGTTCAGGCTGCAGACAGCCTGTCAGGTGCGCGTCCCGGGGCCAGAAAGGAACTGCTGGAAAATTACATCAAGCGCCTGGAAGACCTGGAAGCCATTGCCAAGGAGGCCAAGGGCGTGGCCAATGCGTATGCCATCCAGGCCGGAAGGGAGCTTCGGGTGATCGTGGACGGCGGAAAAATGTCGGATGACAATGCCATGATTTTAAGCAAGGACATTGCCAAGCAAATCGAGGAAAAACTGACTTTCCCCGGGCAGATTAAGGTGACGGTGATCCGCGAAACCCGGGCCGTGGAATACGCAAACAAGTAGTGCTCGGGCGCAGACGTCGCCGATTTTT
>JBKHJS010000136.1:0-6275 GCA_046537995.1 Desulfobacterales bacterium | reverse complement strand
GCGTCTTCAGCGGAAACATCTCTGCCCTCGGTGCCGGCATCGGATTGCCCCTCTTCCCGGGGAGGCTCCCGGGTATCGGTTTGCTCGGATTTTTCGGTTCGACCCGGTTCGGCCGGGGGCTCCGGGGCCTGGGTCGGCACAAAAAGCACCTCCCAGAGCACAAAGACCATGATCGTCAGCACAATTGCCAACAACAAACGTATGTGTTCCATATCCACTCCTGAATAGCAACGCGGTAGCTAAGCCACAAAAAAACGAACCGGGACATGCACCAACAATGCCGGTTCATCACACGAATCATGGCAACAAGGGGTTTTTGCCGGGCTGCAAGGCAGTAAGGAAGGTCCGGAAAGCAGAAGCGCTCCGGCCGGCGGTTTTCATAAACGAGAGGCCGTTTCCCCGGATCCTTTTCCATCCACATACGGGCGCATCGCCGAGTTCTCATTCGCGTCCGGAACCGGGTCATATCCTCCGGGGTGAAATGGATGGCATTTCACCGTGCGCCGGAGTGCCAACCAACCGCCCCGGACCGCGCCGAAACGCCGGACTGATTCAAAGGCGTATTCGGAACAGGTCGGATAAAACCGGCATCGCGGCCCGATGAGAGGTGAGATCAATGCCTGATACAGCTTAATGATCAGTAACAGTAGATGTTTAATCGGTATGCTCCCTGATTTTGCCGAACAGGTGCCCCAGCGCGGCAAAGGCCTGCCCGGTGGATACATTGGCAGCCGCCTTTTTGGCAATAACGTTAATGTCCCGGCTGTCTTCGATCTGATGGCGATGGCGCCGAAAGTATTCCCTTACGATCCGTTTGAGCCGGTTGCGCACAACCGCATTGCCGATTTTCCGGGTAACCGTGACGCCAAGACGCGAACGGCCAAGCCGGTTTGAACAATAGGCCACCACAAAATACTGGTTGTGCACACTGCGACCATGCCTGGACAGATAAAGAAATTCGGGACGTTTCAGCAGCTTGTCCCGCTTTTGGATGCGCTCGCCGCCCGGATGCATCAAACCGTCAGGCGCTTGCGGCCCTTGGCCCTTCGCCGGTTGATGACCCGTCTGCCCTGCTTGGTGGACATCCGTTTTAAGAAACCGTGTGTTCTGGCTCTTTTGATTCTGCTTGGTTGATAGGTCCGTTTCATTGTTCCACCTTTTCATAGTGTATGTTGATTCCGCCCGAAAGACGAAGAAGGTTCAGTTCTTATCCATGATATCATCAAATCCGAATCAGCAGATTGTTAGACCAATATAACCATTTTTGTCAAGATCCAAATCACCGTTTGTCTCCAGGCAGATTATTTATCCCGGACCTCCTCAACCTGGTATTGTTCCAGATGATAATCGTCAATCGGATAGATGCAGATCTGACGGCCCACGCGTTCTTCGAGCGAAGAGATCAACTGGCTTTCCTGGCCCAGCAGCAAATCGGCGATAACCGGATGAACCTTGATACGGAAGCGGTTTCCCCCGGAATCCGCCCCCTGCCGGCAGACCTCCCGGAAAATATTGTAGCAGATTGTCCTGCGCGAAAGCAGCATGCCCTCGCCTTCACAATAAAAACACGGCTCACACATCATGCGCGGCAGGGACTTGACCACCCGTTTACGGGTCATCTGGATCAACCCCATATCCGACATGGGCAGCACGTTGGTCTTGGCCTTGTCCCGGCTTAATGCCTCCCTGAGCGTATTATAGACCTTCTCCTGGTCTGTCTTGCTTTCCATGTCAATAAAATCGATAATGATAATTCCCCCCAGGTTGCGAAGCCGAATCTGGTAGGCAATTTCCTTGACCGCCTCGAGATTGGTCTTGAGCACGGTTTCGGCAAAATTCCGCTTGCCCACATAACGCCCGGTATTCACGTCAATGGCCACAAGCGCTTCAGTAATTTCAATCACGATATACCCGCCGCACCTGAGCCATACCTTTTTCTTCATGGCCCGCTGGACGTCGACTTCCAGGTTATAGGCATCAAAGATCGGCTCCCGGCCGGTATACAGCGCCACCGAATTAGACAGGCGCGGCATGAACTTTTGAATAAAATCATAAACCGAATGATACACCTCGGGGGAATCAATGGTCACCCGGTCCGCCTCGTGGGCAAGCAGATCCCGCACGCAGCGAAGGGTTACGGTGAGCTCCTCGTGAAGCATATTCGGCGCGGAAACCTCGTGAAAACGCTGCTGAATATGGTTCCACAGGTTGTTTAAAAACTCCATTTCCTGGGCGAGCACATCCCGCGGTACGCCTTCCCCGGCGGTGCGCACGATGTAGCCGTAGGGCTGCGTCCGCAGGGTTTCCACGATTTCCTTGAGCCGGGCGCGTTCTGCTTCATCTGCAATTCTGCGGGAAATACCGATATGATCCACATTCGGCATCAGCACCAGAAACCGCCCGGGAAGCGAAATATAACTGGTCAGCCGCGCGCCTTTGCTGCCGATGGGAGAACGCGCCACCTGCACGAGAATTTCCTGGCCCTCGGTAAGCATTTCTTCAATGGCGCGCCGATCCGGTCGCGGCCGGCTTGCTGAACGGGTGCTGATGGGCCCGTTTTCCCCTTCCATTTCATCGACCCCAATGCCGGGTTCGGCCTCGTCATTTTCCTGCTGCAAAAGAACGCCTTCAGGCGGCGGGGTAAGGCCGTTTAAAACTTCATCCACGTAAATAAAAGCGGCCTGTTTGAGGTTGACGTCAACAAAGGCCGCCTGCATACCAGGCAGGACCCGCTGAACGCGTCCCTTGTAAATATTGCCCGCAATGTTTCCCTCGTCGGAGCGCTCGACGTAAATTTCCACAAGAACATTGTTTTCCAGAAGGGCCACCCGGATTTCCGGACCCAGCGCATTGATGATCAGTTCCTTATCCATGCAAACCTCTCTGAATATCGCATTGGTTCCAAGATTCCGGATTCGCGTCTCCTTGCTCAGCCAGCTTCAGGATCCGGCACCGCTGCAGAGTGGTATCGGGTAAAGCGAAAATCGACTGAACAGCGCGGGAGGGCCGAACGGCGCTGCCGGGCTCCCGTAAAATGGATATCCGCAGACAGTCCGCACGTTCAAGCGCGCATTGCGCGATAAGGGGTTTCAAATCCACTCGCCGCTCTCCGCGCTTCTTGGTGGTCACGGTCATTTCAAACGAGGCGGCCGCATCAAAGCGCGCAAGCGCGGCCGCATCAAAACAGGTGCCCGCCGGCAGGGTAATGCTGTATGAGACAACGCCGGTCTGCAGGGGCCCCGCCTTTTTTGCCGCAGGCTCGCACCTGCTGACCGCAAGGCCTTCTGGCAACTGCCGGTTGACCGCTGACCGGATTTCCGCCGGATCAGCCGGATCGGCAAGGGTCATGAAAAAAACTTCGGACATGCTCTCCATCCCGACCGGCAACGCATCTCCGAATGCAACCCTGGGCTTGGGATGATACCCGCCGGAATAGGCAAGCCGGATGCCGGCCCGGCGCAAGGCCCGCAACAGGATGTTGGCCAGTTCCAGGTGGCCGAAGTATCTGGCCGGGCCGAGCTTGGTGTAGCACACTTCCATCCTTTGTTCGGCAGCAGTGTCATGCAACGCAGACCCAGTGCCTGCATCCCTTCCTGTTGACTGCAAAGAAAAACCATTGTCCCCGATTTTTTCATCCGCATTAACGGGCCATTTCTTTTCAAAGTCACAAACCCCGCATTCCTGGCATTCCCCGTGGCGGCAATCACCTGTGGGCAATTGCTGCATCGCCCTTTGATACTCCCCTCGGAGAAATTCCCGGCAAACCCCTGTATCAATGTGATCCCAGGGCAGCGGGGCATCAAAAGGGATCTGCCGCAAAAAAACATCCGGATCCACGCCCGCATCAGAAAAAGCCGCGTGCCAGGCACGGAGATCAAAAGAATCGCTCCACCCGTCAAACCGGCATCCCCGGTTGTAAGCGGCCGACAGAACCGAAGCCAGCTGCCTGTCACCCCTGGCAAAAACCCCTTCCAGCCAGCTGGTCTCCGGGTCCTGCCACTTGAAATCCACGCCCTTGACCGCAAGCCGGGCCCGGAGAAATTCGATTTTCTCCCGGGCGGACTGCGGGTCGTCCTGGGCGGCCCACTGAAAAGGCACGTGCGACTTGGGAATGAACGTTGCCACGCTGACGTTGATGTTGCCGCCCCGCTTGGCCCGGGGTCGGGCCTTGCGCAGCCGTCGGACAAGCTCGGCAATTCCGGCAACATCGGCATCGGTCTCAGAAGGCAGGCCGACCATGAAATAGAGCTTGACCAGCTGCCAGCCCAGATCAAAGGCGGTCTTCATGGTATCAAAAACCTCGGCCTCCGAGATATTCTTGTTAATCACCGAGCGCAGGCGCGCACTGCCGGCCTCCGGGGCGATGGTAAAGCCGGTCTTGCGAACGCTGCGGATGAGTTCCATCATCTCCTGGCTAAGCGTGCCTGCCCGGAAAGATGGAATGGACATTGCCAGGCGGCTGGAACCATAGTGATCCGAAAAATGCTTCATCAGAGCCAAAAGGCGGCTGTAATCACCCGTGCTCAGGGACAACAGGGAAAGATCATCATAGCCGGTGGCGCAAATGCCTTTTTCCGCCAGGGAAACCAGCCGGGAAAGCGAGCGTTCACGCACCGGGCGGTAAATCATGCCCGCCTGGCAAAACCGGCATCCCCGGCTACATCCCCGGGCGATTTCCAGGCGGAGCCGGTCATGCACCGGACGGCCGAACGGCACCACCGGCGCATCCGGAAACGGCACGGAATCCAAATCCGGCGCAACGGCCCGCCGCACCTTTTCATATCCGGGCAGCACGGAAATCATTTTCCGGTATCCGTCCGAGCCCGATTCGGGACGAAAAAAGGCGGGTACGTACACGCCCTCGATTCCGGCCCAGGTTTTCAACAATTCGGTTTTGTCCCGGCCGCCGCCGGATTTCCAGCGGACCCAGGCGTCAGCCATCTCCGGGACAACGGGTTCGCCGTCACCCACCACCATGGCATCAAAAAAGGGCGCAACCGGTTCGGGGTTGACGGTGCAGGGCCCGCCGGCAATGATCAAGGGATGGTTCAAATCCCGGTCCCGGGCGTAAAAAGGCAGGCCGGCCAGATCCAGCATCATCAGCATGTTGGTATAGTTCAGTTCGTAGAGCAGGCTGAATCCGATGATGTCAAAGCGTAAAAGGGGTCTTCGGGTCTCCAGTGAAAAAAGCGGCGTACCAGACGATTTCATGTGCGCGGCCATGTCCGTGCCCGGGGCAAAAACCCGTTCTGCGGCAACATCGGCCCGGGCATTTAACAGATGATACAAAATCTGCATGCCGAAATGGGAGGTCCCGATCTCGTAGGTATCCGGAAACGCCAGGGCCATGCGCAGCGCAACAGCGGCCCCGCTTTTGCGGACGGTATTGATTTCTCCCCCGATATACCGGCTGGGCTTTTCCACCAGGGGCAGGATATGGTCCAGGTCTTGAATATACATACAGCCGGCTACTTCATGCTGGCCTGGACAAATTCCAGGGTCTGTCGGACATCTTCCTTGAACAGCCCCGCCAGGCCCGTCTGCCAGTTCATCTCTGCCAGGTTCTTTTCAATCCGCTGCACGGTCTCTGCGCGCAGCAGCTCTTTCATTCGCATAAAAGGGCGATTCGGGGTGTCGATCCACTGGGAGATCACCTGCCTGGCCCGGTCGATCAACCGGTCCTCGGCGGCCAGTTCGTCAACGAGCCCGAGATCCCGGGCCCGGTAAACATCCACCATGTCTGCGAAATACATCACGTCCCGGAACTTGTGATTGCCGTCCAGACCAAAGCGCATCACCTCGTGCTGGGCAATGTTTAACGGAAGACCGATCTTGATTTCAGACATGCCGATCTTGATCTTGGGATGCTCATGGACGATCCTGTAGTCCGCGGCCATGGAGTAAATCAGCCCGCCTGCTGCCGCATGGCCGTTAAGGGCTGCGACCACCGGTTTTCTGCAGGCAAAAAGCGCGGTCAGAACCCGCTGCTCGAATTCAAAAAATTCCACCGCCTCTTTTTCTTCGGCAAAGCTGAGAAAAAGCGACAAATCAAACCCGCTGGAAAAAAACCGGCCTTCGCCGGTCAGGATGATGCCCTTGGGAGAATCATGCTGATCGGCTTCGATTACGATTTCTTCGAGCCGCTGAAGGATCTGGCGGTTTAAGGCATTGGTTTTGCCGTTTTTCAAGGTAACGATCCGGATATCGTCCTCGAGTACTTCTTCGATCATATCGTGTTCCCCTTGCTGAAAGCCGGCACAAAAGCACCGGTCCAA
>JBKHJS010000135.1:0-6307 GCA_046537995.1 Desulfobacterales bacterium | reverse complement strand
TTAAGTGGTTAAGTGGTTAAGTAAAATCAGAAACTTATCATTTTATTGGCCGGCAATTATAACGGTTTCAAAACTTTTTACGAATTCATCAATCTTTTCAGGCCCTGCAAAAAAACACCGGGCTTCAAGGATTTTCGCAGGGGCGGGACGGCGGGGAAGTTTGCGCATATGCCGTCCGCTGTCGCGCCCGATGCATCTGCGCAAACCACCCCGGCGTCCCGCCCTGGCCAACCCCTCGTCAGCTGCACCCCCTGCATCCAGGCCCGTATGGCTTCAAGATCCCCGGTGTAGGGGCGAACCTGCGTGTTCGCCCGGATATTCGATTTTAAAAATCTGTGGAACCCGGCAGGGTTGCGCTTGACTTTACGGGCGGGTTGATTTATAGTGATTTGCATTGATTCTTATGGGTTATTATTCACACGGGGCCGGGGTGCCATGAAAATCACCGATTACTTGCGCGCGGAAAACATCTTTCTGGATGTGGACCTGCCGGATAAAGACGCGGTGCTTCATTTTATCGCTGAGGCCTGCGCAAAAAACGGCATTGTCCGTGAACCAGCCCGGATATACGAGGGGCTCGTGCAGCGCGAGGAGACCATGAGCACCGGGATTGGCAACGGGCTTGCATTTCCCCACACCACAAGCGACGAGGCAGAAGAAGCCGCAGTGATGCTGCTGCGCCTGGCAAGGCCCGTGGATTTCGAAGCCCTGGATAAAAATCCGGTCAGTATCGTACTGGCACTTATCATACCGCAAAAAGATCCGGATATGCACGTGCGCCTGCTGGCGCGGGTTTCCCGGCTCTGCCGGGAAGCTTCCTTTGTGCACTCCGTCAGGGATGCCGCTGATCGGCTTGCACTGGGCCGGGAAATGCGGGAACTTGAAAAAAGCACCGCCTATTACTGATCAACAAAAACCATTCACGCAAAATCCGGGCTTAAACCTTGTATCTCTTATTTGTCGTCCTTGAAAACGAGGACCTGCTTGATGAAATGATCACCGGGTGGCTGGACATGGGCATATCCGGGGCCACGGTCATCGAGACCACCGGCGCCCTGCAGCTGATATCCCAGCACGTCCCGATTTTTGCGGGACTCCGCAGTCTGACCAGCGGCGGCAGCCGCCATAACAAGACCGTTTTTGCCGTTATTGAAAACCAGGAACTGCTCGACCTGGCCGTCGGGTTTACGGAAAACATTTGCCGGCAAACGGGCAAACCCCGGCAGGGGATCTACTTTGTCACGCCGGTGACCCGGTTCGGCCGGCTCGGAAAGGATGGGCCGCCGGAAAAATGATGAATCTCCTCAGAATCATGCGCAATTTGCTGATCGCGGTGCCTGCCGTTATATTTTGCATGGCGGCAATGAATTGTGCACACGCATCAGAGCCGCTCCAAAGCAAGGCAGAAACCGAGCACGAATTCCGGCAGCAGCGCATGCAGATGATTCGCGATCAACTCAAGGCACGGGGGATACAGGATCCGGCAATCCTGAAGGCTTTTGAAAAAGTCCAGCGGCACCGGTTCGTCCCGGATCGGCTCCAACAGTTCGCCTACGCGGACCGCCCGCTGCCCATCGGCGAAGGGCAGACCATCTCCCAGCCCTATATCGTGGCAGTGATGACCCGGGCGCTGGAACTGAAAAAAACCGACCGGGTCCTGGAAATCGGCACCGGCTCAGGCTACCAGGCGGCGATTCTCGCCGAACTCTGCGACCAGGTATATACCATCGAAATCATCGAATCCCTGGCAGAGACCGCCAAAAAGACCCTCTCCGCGCTCGGCTATGAAAACGTGCACGTGAAGATCGGCGACGGCTTCAAGGGCTGGCCCGAACACGCACCATTTGATGCCATCATCGTCACCTGCGCACCCACCGAGGTTCCCGAGCCGTTGAAGGAACAACTGGCCGAAGGCGGGAGCATGGTGATTCCCGTGGGCAAAAGCGCGGACCAGCAGCTGGTACTGCTTGAAAAACAAGACGGGGAGCTGTTGGAAAAAAAGATTCTGCCCGTACTTTTCGTCCCGATGGTGGATGACCAGGGCAAGCCGTATTAGGACCGACAGACGGGGAAAGCGAAAAGCGGCAATGCCCGTCAGCCGCCGCGGGATGCTTTTCCGCGGATCGCACCGAAGGAAAAAGCCCGAATTGAATGGCTGACAAGGATCAAAGCGGCAATGGTGCGCCAAAAGAAGCTTAATCCGCACAGGGAACGGAATTTTTGTTGTCACCACTGTTTTGCATATGATACGTTGTTTACAGGAAGCTGATTCAGCAAACAGGCGGAGATACCCAGGGGGCCTGAATGACCGCGAAATACTGGCCGGATGAATACCTCCAGAAGCAATGCAGCGCAGAGCAAGCCATGAAACGCCTTAAATCGGGGCAGCGTGTCTTTGTCGGCTCTTCCTGCGGCGAGCCTCAGCACCTGGTCAATATTCTGGTAAACAAAGCGCCTCATTTAAGCGACCTGGAAGTCGTTCGCCTGATGAGCCTCCAAAATTCCCCGCTCACCCGCCTGGCCACCCAGGGCAATTTCGAGCAGTTCAGCATTCGCAGCATCTACCAGGGCTCGGCCGGCGCCAAACACATGGAGGCCAACCGGCCGTTTATCACCCCCATGAACCTCTCGGCCGTGCCCAATCTGTTTAAGAAACGCTATTTGCCCATTAACGCCGCCCTGGTACAAGCATCCCCGCCCGACGACTTCGGATGGATGAGCCTGGGGATTTCCGTGGATGTCGGGCCGGCAGCCATCCAGGCCGCAGACCTGGTGATCGTGCAGGTCAACCAGGAGATGCCGCGTGTGCTGGGCCACAGCTTCATTCACGTCAATGACGTGGACCTGGTGGTGGAAAAAGATGAACCCCTGCTGACCATTGGACAACTGCCCGAGTTTGAGTCCGCCCACCGGATCGCCCGGCTGGTGGCCAATGTCATCGAAGACGGCTCCACCTTCCAGCTCGGGCTCGGGGCCACGCCCAAGGCAATCCTGCTGGCCCTGTCACAGAAAAACGACCTGGGCGTACACACCCAGTTTGTCATCGACGGGATCATGGACCTGGTGTCCATGGGCGTGATCACCAACAAGTACAAGGGGCTAAACGACGGCAAGATCGTGGCCACCAATGCTGTGGGATCGCCCTATTTATACGAATTCGTGCATGATAACCCGTCAATCGAGTTCTATCCCTCGGATTACGTCAACAATCCCGGCATTATCGGCCAGCACAACAAGATGGTCTCGATTAACATGGTCATGGAAATGGACTTAAGCGGCCAGGCAGCAGTGGATGCCCTGCCGCACAACTATTTTGCGGGTGTCTCGAGCATACTCGATTTCATGCGCGGCTCTGCCGCATGCCCCAACGGCAAGTCGATCCTCCTGATCCCCTCGACTTCCGTGGACGGCAGTATCAGCCGCATTGTGCCGGAAATCAAAAGCGGCGGCGTGGTCGTGCCCAGGACAGACGTTTCCTACGTGGTCAGCGAATACGGGGCGGTCAACCTGTTCGGCAAAAACCTCCAGGAACGGGCCACGGCCATGATCAGCCTCGCCCATCCGGATTACCGCAACGAGCTGTTTGAACGCGCCAAGGACCTGGGCCTGATGACCCGCTCCCGCCAGCTCTCGGAGTCGCTTCGAAGCGTGTATCCGGCCGGGCTGGAGGAAATCCGGAAAATTGAAGGCCGGTCCGTGACCTTCCGGCCGGCCAAGCCGGTTGATGATCGGCGCATCCAGGAGCACTTCTACAATCTCGACAAGGAGGACGTGATCGCCCGGTTCTTCTACGAAAAAACCCGGTTTTTGCGCGATGATGTCAAATCCATCATTGAAACCGACTATGTGCGCAACCTCACGCTGGTGGCCCTGACCGGGGAATTCGGTTTCGGCTCGGTCATCGGCATCGGCGCCTACATGCTGGAGCCCAAAAAAAACATTGCAGAGGTGGCTTTTTCCGTGAGCAAGCAGTGGCAGGGCAAGGGTATTGCCGAAATTATGATCCACAAGCTGGCCGAGGCTGCCAGGGACAATGAAATTGACGGGCTGGTGGCATACACTGAACCCGGAAACAGGGGAATGATCCGCCTTTTTGAAAAACTGCCTTATAAAATGCACAAAAACCGCGACGAAGACATCCTCGTTCTCATTTCCCGCTTTGATGAACCCGTGGAAGCGCATAACGCCCTGACAAACGCTAACTCCAATAAGTAAAGGAGGATTTTATGACGGAAAATTCGCAAGTATACGATGCCCATCTGGAACACTACCAGAAGGTAGCCTATGTCAGGGGGCTGGAAGAATATCGGGAAATTTACAAGCGATCCATCGAGGATCCCGAGGGGTTCTGGGGCGAGCAGGCGGAAAAATACCTGAGCTGGGATAAAAAATGGGACAAGGTCCTGGACTACGATTTTACAGAGGCCCGGATCGAGTGGTTCCGGGGCGGCGTGCTGAACGCTTCATATAACTGCGTGGACCGGCACATGGACAGGCTCGCCGACAAGGTCGCCTTTTACTGGGAAGGCGATGACCCCTCCGAGACGCTGGGCGTGACCTACAAGGACCTGTTTGCCCGGGTCAACCGGTTTGCCGCCGTGCTTAAAAATCACGGCGTAAAAAAGGGCGACCGGGTGATTATCTATATGCCCATGATCGTCGAGTTGCCGGTGGCCATGCTGGCATGCGCCCGCATCGGCGCGATTCACGGTGTCGTTTTCGGTGGCTTTTCCGCAGATGCCATTGCCAACCGAATCCAAGACTGCGGGGCAAGGCTCGTGATCACCGCAGACGGCAACTACAGGGGCGGCAAGCCGGTTTCTTTGAAAAAGAACGTGGACAAGGCCGTGGAAAAATGCCCGGACGTGGAAAATGTGATCGTGGTCAGCCGGACCAATGCCGAAATCGAGATGAAAGACGGCCGGGACCTGTGGTGGCACGAGGAGGTGAACAGGAACGCGCCGGATGTCTTTGTCAAACCCGAGCCCATGGATGCCGAGGATCCACTGTTTATCCTCTATACCAGCGGCAGCACGGGCAAACCCAAGGGCGTGGTCCACACGCACGCCGGCTACCTGCTCTATACCGCCATTACCACCCGGATGGTTTTTGACTTAAAAGACGACGAGGTATTCTGGTGCACCGCGGATATCGGCTGGATCACCGGGCATTCCTATATCGTTTATGGCCCCCTGACCTGCGGGCTGACCGGCGTCATGTTCGAAGGTGTGCCCAATTACCCGGATTTCGACCGCTTGTGGGCCATCGTGGAAAAATACAAGGTCAACAAGTTCTACACGGCCCCGACCGCCATCCGGGCCCTTGCCAAGGAGGGCGAGGAGCACGTGCAGAAACACGACCTGTCCTCGCTGAAACTTCTGGGCACCGTGGGCGAGCCCATCAACCCGGAAGCCTGGCGCTGGTATTACAAGAACGTGGGACGCAATTGGTGTCCGATCATCGATACCTGGTGGCAGACCGAAACCGGCGGACACATGCTCACCCCGCTGCCCGGGGTGGCGCCCATCAAGCCAGGCTCCTGCTCGTTTCCGTTTTTCGGCGTGGATCCGGTGATCCTGGATGACACCGGCGAGCCGGTCCAGTTCCCGGACGAGGAAGGCCTGCTGTGCATCCGCAGGCCGTGGCCCGGAATGGCCCGGACGGTCTACGGCGACCACGAGCGGTTCCGGGAAACCTATTTCAGCCAGGCACCGGGCATGTATTTCACCGGAGACGCGGCAAAACAGGATGCAGACGGGTATTTCTGGATCATCGGCCGCATCGACGACGTGATCAACGTCTCGGGCCACAGGCTGGGCACCGCTGAACTCGAATCCGGCCTGGTGCTGCACAAGGATGTTGCTGAGGCCGCGGTGGTCGGATTTCCCCATCCCATCAAGGGGCAGGGGATATACGCCTTTGTGATTCTCAAATCCAACGCCAGCCCCTCGGAGGATCTCAAAAAGGAATTGATCGGCCAGGTGCGAAACGAAATCGGACCGATTGCCACCATTGATATCATCCAGTTCACAGACGGGCTGCCCAAGACGCGCAGCGGCAAGATCATGCGACGGATTCTCAAGAAAATCGCCGCCGGCAAACTCGACGAACTCGGCGATACCTCCACCATTGCCGATGAAAGCGTTATTGACAAGCTGATCGAAAACCGGGTGCCGGTGGAGGATATGAAATAATCAATCGGGATCGGGTCTCGGGATCGGGATCGGAATCGGGATCGGAATCGAGACCCGGATTCGAGACCCGATACCGATAGCGATACCGATAGCGATTGTGATAGCGATACCGA
>JBKHJS010000134.1:0-6315 GCA_046537995.1 Desulfobacterales bacterium | reverse complement strand
GCCTTTCCGGTAGTTCTGCAGATCCGGAAAATCGCGGATTCAAGCACGGCCGCCGGGGCCTGGCCGGTGGTTTTCAGCTTGATGTCAGCCCGGTGCAGCGTTTTTAATGCCGCTCTGAGCTCTTCCTGCGTAAACCGGTCGGCCTGGAGAAACGTCTGGTACACCGGGTATGGATTTTTGGGGTTCTTTGCGATTACCAGGTCGCTTGCCGCCGTGCTTTTTTTGCCGGTTGCCCCGGGCTGCAGGCGGCTTTTGATTTCCCTGGCATCAACGCTTAAGGCCTTGTCATATTCGACCACCGCCGGCATGACCTGCTGTCTGAAACGGTCATATCCCATGGAAGGCACCCACTGCGTACCCCGCCCCCCGGAAACAAAACTTTTGACTGCAACAAGACGCCGGACCTGGTTGATCATTGCCGAGAGCAGCTGCATGTAGTGAAACCCGGATGCCAGCAGGGAATGCAGGTAATATATGGCCATGTCCGCATCCCGGCCGGCAAGCGCGCCTGTAAACGAAAAAACCGGGTCCTCCCGGCTCTGCTCGAGCACCGCGGCAACGTCACCCGTTGTAATGCGGGCCCGGTCTGCGGCATAAAGGACCAGCTTTTCCAGGCTGGCGGCAAAACCGCCCGGGTCAAAGCCGATGCGCTGGTAGACTTGTTCAAAGGCGCCGGATTCAAGGGATTTTTGGTGGGGGGCCAGGGTCTCCTTTGCTATCTGCCACAGGATCCGCTGCTGTTCATCGCGTTCAGCCTTTTTCGCGCCTGTGGGCACCGCGCAGTTGATCACGGCGCCGGCTTCCTTAATGGCCTTGTAAAGACCGGTGCGCCGGTCCACACCGTCTGCGGCAATGATCAGGTAATGGTTTTTCGGCAGCCCCCGCTTGATGGCAGACAGCAATATCCCGGCATCATCGGTTTTCGTGCTGCCGGCCGAATCGGGCAGTTCCTCGCATTTTTCCGCGACTTCAGAGATCCAGGCCACATCCGGATGGTAATCCGTGTCGATTTTCAGCCGGGCGGCAATTTCTTCGGCGCTCGTGCCGGCGATATCTTCAGCCCGGCATCCGCGGTGGGCCAGCAAGTCTTCCAGCAGGCGGGCGGCCTTGTACATGTCTCCGCTGTCGCGGGCGGCGCGCACCTTTTCCAGGTGCTTTGCCGGGTCAAATGCCGCGGCAAACAAATTCGGCGCCTTTAACAGCACCACCTTGTTGCCGGCAAAAAACGAAAACGTGCCCGCCCGCTCGGCAGCCTCGCTGGCTGCCGCCCCCTCGGCGGTATCCACAATTTCCAGGGAAATGGAGCGGGATTCGGGCTCCGGCAGAATCGCCGCGATCAGGCCGCTGGTAATCCGCTGGCGCAGATACGGATCCCCGAACACGAGATAGACCGGGGAAAATCCGGTTTTGCCCGTGTTTTGGATATGCGCTGCGGCTTCCTTGTATGCAATCTCGGCCATGGTTTAGTTCTTGGACATGCTTCGACGGATCATCACGAGCACCACGATCGAAAAAAACGCCACGCTCAGGCCGAGCACCTGGGAAACGGAAAAAATATTGAATATATGCGCGCCCCGGTCATCTCCCCGGAAAATCTCGACAATTGATCGCAGGACGCCGTAAAGGGCCAGGTAAAACAACAAAAGCTGCCCGTCAAAGCGTTTGCGTTTGCGAAATGCGAATAATACAAGAAAGATAAACAGGTTTGCCGCAGCCGAGTACAATTGGGTAGGGTGCAGCGGCGTATGCAGCGGCGCCAGCGATTCCGGGTGCGCAAAGCTCACTGCCCACGGAAGCTCGCAGGTATCTCCGTAGCAGCATCCCGCGGAAAAACAGCCCAGGCGCCCGAGAAAATGCCCCAGCGGCAGGGCCAGGGCTGCAATATCGGCGGTTTTGCCCAAAGGCAGCCGGTAGGCCTGGATTAATGCCAGGGCCGTGGCAAAGGCCGCAATAAATCCGCCGTAAAACACCAGTCCCCCGCCCCAGATTTTAAATATGTCCAGGGGGGCGGCCATGAAATAATCCAGATTGAGAGCGACAAAAAACAGGCGTGAGCCAAGGATTGCAGCAATGACCAGGTAAAAGCACAGATCAATGATGCGGTCCGGGTCTACGCCCACGCGCCCGGCCTCGTAACGGGCAAAAAAGATTGCCGCCAAAACCCCCACGGCCACGAAAAAACCGTAGGTATACACGGTAAAGTCGCCAAACTGGAATATCACGGGAAACATAACTTGCCAATGCTCCGAATCGGGCCTGCAGCGTCCTGTCCTATGCAGGCATTTTTCTGAAAATCACGTAGAAGGCAAAAATGACAACACCCAGGGTGATGGCGCTGTCAGCGACGTTAAATGCAGGCCAGTGGTAATCCTTGACATATAAGTCAATAAAGTCGACCACGTTGCCAAAGCGCAGCCTGTCGATCAGGTTACCGACCGCCCCGCCGAAGACAAATGCCAGCCCGGTTGCAAGCAGGGGCTCGCCCGCCGGGGTCTGTTTGTATAGATAAATAATCAGCCCGAGCGCCACAAGCGTGATAATAAAAAAAACCATTCCCAGGGCAAAACCGCTTTGGCCGGAAAACAAACCGAATGCCCCGCCCGGGTTCCGGAAGTGCACCACGTTTAAGAAGCCCGGGATTACGGTAATGGTTTCGTGCAGCGGCACCAGGTGGAGTATCACCCACTTGGCCGCCTGGTCTGCGGCGATCACGGCCACGGATGCCGCGATAAACAGAAAGTGCCTTTTGATCTGCAACATGACGTGCAACCGATTATACCCCGGATTCGGCAAGCGCATTGCGGCACCGCCTGCAGATGCCGGGATGCTCATCATCGCATCCCACGGTTTCGTCATGTACCCAGCAGCGCTCGCATTTTTCCGCGGCAGAAGGCGCCACCCGGATCCGTAAGCCATCCATGGCGGTCTGGGCAAATGCATCGTCTGCCTGATCCAGGGGCAGCAGTTTCACCCCGGAGACGATAAAAAAGGTCCGCAAATCCGCCTTGTAGGTTTCGAGCAGCTCAAGTAGTTCCGGGGATGCAGCCAGGGTTAGTGCGGCGTCCAGGGAATGTCCGATGACCTTGCCGGCCCGGGCGGTTTCCATGACCCGGGTGACTTCCGTGCGGACCTTGAGCAGGGTTTCCCACCGCCCGGCCAGATCCGCGTCCATGTGTTCTTCGGAGGCTTCGGGGAATCGGCTCAGGTGCACGCTTGGTTCCCGGCTGTCGTGTTGCGGCAGAAACGACCAGATCTCTTCTGCGGTAAACGGCAGAATCGGCGCCATGATGCGGGCAATCGCGGTAAGCGTTTCAAATATGACGGTTTGCGCGCTTCTGCGCGCCACAGATTCGGCCGGCGAAGTGTAGAGCCGGTCTTTTAAAATATCAAGATACAGGCCTGAAAGATCGATGGTGCAGTAATTGTACAGGGAGTGATACACCACGTGAAACTCGTATGTGTCATATCCCCGGGCACAGCGCCGGATCAACTCCTGGAGCCGGTGGCGCATGAAGCGGTCCATATCTGCCATATCCGCGGTTGCTGCCCGGTCTTCGGCCGGATCGAAATCATACAGGTTGCCCAGCATGAACCGGCAGGTGTTGCGGATGCGGCGGTAGGCATCGCTTAATTGCTGCAGGATGTTTTCCGATATCCGAACATCATCCTTGTAGTCCGAGGCCGCCACCCAGAGTCTTAAAATTTCGGCGCCGTACTTGTTGATCACCTTTTTCGGGGCGATCACGTTGCCCTGGGACTTGGACATTTTCTTGCCTTCGCCGTCGACCACAAACCCGTGGGTGAGCACCGAGCGGTAAGGCGCCTGTCCCTTGATCCCCACTGCGGTCAACAGTGAACTATGAAACCAGCCCCGGTGCTGGTCCGAGCCTTCCAGGTACAAATCAGCCGGCCAGGTCAGGTTTTCGCGGGCAGCCAGCACTGCGGCGTGGCTGACCCCGGAATCAAACCAGACATCGAGGATGTCGGTCTCCTTTTCAAACCGACTGCTGCCGCATGCCGGGCACGCGGTCCCTTCTGGCAGGAAAAACCCGGCATCCTGTTTAAACCATGCATCCGCGCCGTTTTCCAGGAATGCGGAATACACCCGGTCCACCACTTCCCGGCTGATGAGCAGTTCGCTGCAGTCGGCGCAGTAAAACATGGGTATGGGCACGCCCCAGGCGCGCTGTCGGGACACGCACCAGTCCGGCCGGTGTTGTATCATGCTGTAAATGCGCTCGCGCCCCCATGCCGGGATCCAGGTCACCGTGTCAATGGCTTCAAGCGCTTTTTCGCGCAAACCCGTGCGGTCCATGGAAATAAACCACTGGTGCGTGGCCCGGAAAATCACGGGCTTCTTGCAGCGCCAGCAGTGGGGATAGGAATGGTTCATCTGCGCAGATGCCAGCAGCATCCCGTCGGCGGACAATTTATCAATGATCTGCCGGTCTGCGGCAAACACGAACTCACCGGCAAGGCCGGGGATGTCATCTGTAAAACAGCCGCTTTCATTTACAGGGGAGTAAACGTCAAGTCCGTATTCCAGGCCGATCTCATAGTCCTCCCGGCCGTGTCCGGGTGCGGTGTGCACACATCCCGTGCCTGCCTCGAGCGTGACATGATCTGCCAGCACCACAAGGGAGTTCCGCTCGATAAAGGGATGCCGGCAGTGCATGTTTTCCAGGGCCGCGGGGTCGATTTCGGCAATAATGGTATAGTCCGGGATCCCGAATGCCTGCATGCAGGTTTCCATAAGATCCCGGGCCAGAATCAGCACCCCGTGCTCGGTTGTGTCCACGGCAACGTATTTGAATTCCGGGTGCAGGGCCACGGCCAGGTTTGCCGGCAGGGTCCAGGGCGTGGTGGTCCAGATCACAATGGAGACGGTTTTACCGGAAAGCGCCGGGTCCACCCGGCCCGGGTCTTCTGCCAGGGCAAAGCGGACGAAAATCGAGGGCGAGGCGTGGTCTCCGTATTCGATCTCGGCTTCGGCCAGGGCGGTTTTGCAGCTGCAGCACCAATAAATCGGTTTTTTGCTGCGAAACAAGCTGCCGTTTAATGCAAATTCACAGCACTGACGTGCAATTTCGGCCTCGTAGGCATAATTCATGGTCAGATAGGGATCATCCCACTGGCCCATGACGCCAAGCCGCTTGAACTCGTCGCGCTGCACGTCAATGTATTTTTCCGCGTACTTTCTACATTCCTGCCGGATTTCCACGCCGGACATGGATTTTTTCTTCGGCCCCAGGGCTTTGTCCACGTTGTGCTCAATGGGCAGGCCGTGGCAGTCCCAGCCGGGTACGTATTCCGCGTTAAATCCGGCCATCTGCCGGCAGCGCACCACGATATCCTTTAAAATCTTGTTTAAGGCCGTGCCGATATGAATGTTGCCGTTGGCATAAGGCGGCCCGTCATGGAGAATAAACGGTGTGCGTCCCCTGGAATCCTTCCGGATCTGCGCATACAGGTTTTCCGCCTCCCACTTTTTGAGTTGTTCCGGCTCCCGGTTGGCCAGGCTCGCCTTCATGGGAAAACCGGTCTGCGGCAGATTCAGCGTCTTTTTATACTCCATTGGATATATCCCTCATGTATCGTGGAATGGTTCACCGCATGCCAAAGCGGGTTTAAAAGTCCTTCAATTTATGCCAGTATCATAAAATATGTCAAGGAATTTGACAGCCCCGCGCCCCGGGGTTTTGCTTGACAAGCGCACAGGGGTTTTCTACTGTGATGAGCACTTTTAAACCAGAGGAGACATCGGATGATCGCGGTTGTGCAGCGGGTAAAGAGCGCCTCGGTTACGGTTGAAGGCGAAATGACCGGAAAAATCGGTCCGGGCCTGCTCGTGCTGCTGGGCGTGGCCCGGGAAGACGAGACAGGCGACGTTGCCTATGTGGCCGATAAAACCGTCAATCTTCGGGTATTTGCAGATGACGCCGGGAAAATGAACCTGTCGCTGGCGGATACAGGCGGGCAGATGCTGGTGGTATCCCAGTTCACCCTGCTGGGTGACTGCCGCAAGGGCAGAAGGCCTTCGTTTATAAATGCCGCACCCCCGGAAAAGGCGGATGACTTTTATCAGCAGTTTGTCCGGCAGGTCAGGGAAAAGGGAATTTCAGTTGAAACCGGGCAGTTTCAGGCCATGATGGACGTGGGCCTGGTCAACGACGGACCGGTGACCCTGATTGTGGAAAGCCGGACCCGGCCGCAATGATACAAGACACCAATTTTTCTTCATATGCATGGATTATTGCGGCGGCGGCCGCAGTAATATTGCTGCTTCCGGTGCGGGGCGCCTGCGATCAGTGGCAA
>JBKHJS010000133.1:0-6331 GCA_046537995.1 Desulfobacterales bacterium | reverse complement strand
TACCGCCTTCCGGGCCGAACGGCTTGATCCACACAATGAGCTGGGGCAGCAGCGTCAGGGCGGATATCAGGGCAATAAACATGGCAAGGCCGGTAAACACGCCGAAAATAATGGTGGGGATAAAATTCGAGGTGGCCAGGATGGAAAAACCGATAATAATGGCAATCGAGGTGTAGTACATGGCATAGCCGATGCTGCCGTGGCACCGGTACATGGCCTGGATATAGCTGCGGTCGGCCCCGATTTCGCGCCTGAACCGGTGGATGTAATGAATGGTGTCATCCACTGCAATTCCCATGCAGACCGAGGCTATGGTAATGGTCATGATATCGAGCGGAATGCCGATCCATCCCATGGCCCCGAGCACCACGCCCGTTGCCAGCAGGTTGGGGAAAATGGCGATCAAGGCGATTTTCAGGGATCGAAACAAAACCAGGAACATTGTCATCAAGGCCAGCACAACCAGCCCCAGGGTCCGGATCTGGGAGTCAAACAGGCTTTGCAGCACATCATTGTACAAAACCAACATGCCGGTCAAATGCACATTGCCGGCTTCAAATCCGGCCTGCTGCGTCAGGCCGCCCCGGATTTCTTCCAGCAGGGCGTTGCGCTGGAGCCCGGGCCTGGAATCAATAATGCGCAGGCTGATCCGGGCCTGGTTGTGTTCAATGGAGGCATACGGCTCAATCAGCATCTGCCGGTATTCTTCCGGAAATTCGTTAAACAGCAGGCTCAGGTCAAAGCTGTCCAGCGGCCCGCCGGTAACGCGCTCGGCAACTTTATTCAGGGTGGCCAGGGAAAGCACCTTGCCCGTGTCTTCAAGGCCATCGAGATAATCATGGGCCGCCTCGATCCGAGATAGCCGGTGCGGGGTAAACCAGTACTTGTCTGAATCAGCCGAATCTTCAAACTCGGAAAACGCACCGAACTCGTCGTCGGATCCCCCCCCGTCCCCGGCCGGCTCCGATTCCGCGGCCGCCGGTGAAAGATCATCGGCAGCATCAAAATCAATGATCACGTCAAGCGGCGTTGTCCCGCCAAGCTGGCGGTCAATGACCTTCATCCCCTGGTAGATTTCCGTTGAGGACTTGAAATAATTGATAAACGCGTTTTCCACCTGGAGCCGGGAAATGCCGGCCACACTCACGACCAGGGCCGCGGCGCTTAACACCAGCACCAGGCGGCCGTGGGCCTCGGTAAACCGCGACAACCCCCGGGTAAAAGACAATTTTGTCAATCCGCCCCTGGGCTGCGGGGGCTTTTTAAACAGCACCAGGGCGGCCGGGAAAAAGACAAACGTGACCACCAGCGATACAAGGATTCCCGCGGCCATCATCCATCCGAAGGTCTGCACGGGCTTGATATCCGCAAAAATCAGCGAGCCGAAGCCGGCAATGGTTGTCAGCACCGCATAAAAGCACGGAATTTTCATGTCCATGACCATCTGACGGGTCAACTCCGGGTGACTCTGGTGTGGATCCTTTATGATAAGCTCCCTGTAGCGCACCACCAGGTGAATGGAAATCGCCATGGTGATAATCAGCTGCAGGGAAATGAAATTCGAGGAGACCACCGTAACCTTCCATCCAAACAGGCCGAGCAGTCCCACCATGGCAATGGCGGCAAAGGCGCAGCTTGCCAGCGGCAGAATCACCCAGCGCGCCTGCCGGAAAATCAGCCCCAGCACCAGGACCAGAAAAAACACCACCCCGCCGCCATAGACCTTGAGATCGTTTTTGATAAAGTGCATCAGGTCGTTTGCGATCATGGTGATGCCGCCGAGAAACAGGTCTGCCTGGTCATCATGCTTTTTCATGACCGCCCGGATGCCGGAAATGATTTCCGCCCGATCAGCTTCCATCCGGTTCCACATGGCATCCATCTGTGCGGCCACGTTTTCCATCTCCTGCTTTTCACTCCGGCTCAAAGCCTGATCAGCGGCCTTTTGCCGCAAAGCCTGCCGCCTGTCCCAGAGCTTTTCATATTCCGGGTTGTCCTCTAAATTGATCTGCAGACCGGTTGTTTCCAGATCCGGGCTGACCAGCAGGTTGCGATACAGGGGACTGGTTTTCAGCTCTTCTCTGGCAAGTTCAAGGTCAACATCGGCAGAAGAAAGGGTCCGGACGTTATCCACAAGTTCCGAAAGCGGCATGGGCGGGCTTTCCAGAAGCGGCACGTCCAGCAGGGTCATCACGGAATCCACCCCGTCCACGGCTTCCACCGCGTTGCGGAGTTCTCCGATACGGGAAAGCACCTGCCTGGAAAGCAGGTCCTTTTCATCCGGGCTGTACGTGATGACCAGGAAGTCCTCGAACCCGAAACGGTCGATGATCTCCTGATAGTACAGGTAATCCTGGTTGTCCTGCTGGACCAGGGTATTGGGCGAGGCCTCGATTTCGAAGTTTACGGCAAATCCGGCAAGAATGCCGATTGCCGCAAAAAAGCAGACCAGCACAACAACGGGCCGGGCAAACAGCACCCGGTCGTAAAACCAGTTTATGGGGGAAAACCGCTGTGTCATGGAGACGGCAAAGCCTTTCGGAGTGGAACCGGAAAACCGGTGTTATTGCAGTTCTTCATCGGATTTCAAATCCCGGAGCAGCTCCTCGACGGTTGCCTCTTTCAGGATCTGGTTAAACTGCGATCTGTAGCTCTCAACAATGCTGACCCCGTTTACTTCCGCATCATAGACCCGCCAGGCATCGCCGGTCCGGTAAAACTTGTAGACCATGTCAATCTTGTTGTTCTTGGTCCGAACCTCGACGGGGACATGCACCTTGCCGTTGCTTGTGCTTATGGACCCATAGGTAAATTCCGCGTCCGCGTCTCCGGAATACATGGATATCTTGTCGAAATAGGAGGCCTTTACCCGCTGGACAAACCGTTTTGAAAAAGTTTCCTGCTGCTCAGAGCTCAGCTTTGGCCAGTGCTTGGGGCCCAGGGCCAGCTTGGCCATAAGCTCGTAATGAAACACCGGGTCCACGATGGATTCGACCTTTTCGCGCTTTTCTGCATCGGATAGCTCCGTTTTCTCAAGCACCTCCAGCACGCTGTCGATCTTGTCTTTAAGCAGGTCCCTGGCCGCTTCCGGCTCATCGGCGGCCGGGGCCGGGCCGGCAGCAATCGTGCTCACCAGCACAATCAGCGCCATGCAAAAAAACTTTTTCATGTCCGCCCCCTATTTTTGAATTTTTTTCTCGCGGTTCTGCTCATATGCGTCTCTTAAGAAAACATACCAGTCCACGGCGTCCTTTTTCATTCCCGCATATTCACCGAGGTGAAGCGAGGTATAATTGACCCGGTCATAGGCGGAAATCCCGATGGCCAGTTCCGAGGGCTCGACATAATATACCGGGCTTAGAAACAGATCCGGCACCCGGGCAACGGCATCGCGGAGGTTTGACGGCCCCATCAGCGGCAGCACCAGGTGGAAGCCGCTGCCCACCCCGTAAACGCCCAGGGTCTGGCCGAAATCCTCCGGGTAGGCCTCAAGATCCATCCACGCCTCGGCCGGATCGGCAAACCCGGCCACGCCCACAGTCGTATTGACCAGAAAACGAGCGGTTTCCAGGCCTGCCCGCTTGACTTTGAGCTGCAGCAGGTTGTTGACGAAACGAACCGGATACCCCAGATTTTTGAAAAACCGGCCCACCGAGTGCCGCACCACTTCGGGGGTCACCTTTGCATAGCCGCTGGCTGCCGGTTTTAACACCCAGAAATAAAATTTGTCATTTACCCGGGTCATAAAGCGGTTGTACCCGGACAGGGGATCAAAAACACCGCCGGCAGCGGAGTCGTCTCCGGTATCAAACTCCCCGAATTCCTCAAAGTCGCTCTGTCCCTCCGGTTCTTCGGCCTGACCGGCGCCCGGGGTCATCCCCCCGGACTGCTGGGCATAGACCGCCTGCCCGGCAGCCGGAAACAAAAGGAAAAAGCTCACCAGCAGAAACATGCAGACAATCCCGTAGAGAAAACGATTTTCCCGCAGTTTCAAAAATTTTCCCCCGCCCTGGTCCGGGCCTTTTGCCCGGGGTCTCTTGTGGTCGGAAATCATCTTTTCTCCCCCGGCTTACGCCGGGCCGCAGCACGGCTGCCGTGCCAGTCGTGAAGGTGGCGGATTTCCTCGGAAATGGACTCCATGGCATCCATGACCCGTTGTGTATCAAATGCGGTCATCTCCCCGTCTGTAACTACCGGCACGCCGTTGATAATGGTGGAGTGCACATCATGGCCGGAAACCGCATAAACCAGATGGGAATACACATTATACATCGGCGTCAGGTGCGGTTTTTTCGTATTGATCACGATCATGTCGGCTTTCTTGCCCGGCTCCAGAGATCCGATCTCATGGTCCAGGCCGAGGGTCCGGGCCGCATCGATGGTGGCCATGCGCAGCACGCTGCGGGCATCCATTACCGTGGGGTCCAGACTCCGGGCTTTGTGGATCTTGGCAGCGGCATCCATTTCCATGAACATATCCAGGTTATTGTTGCTTGTGGGTCCGTCCGTACCCAGGCCCACGCACACCCCGGCACTGAGCATATCCGGCACCGGAGCGATTCCCGAAGCCAGTTTCATGTTGCTTTCCGGGTTATGGGAGACCTTGACGCCATGCGCCCTGAGCAGTTCAATGTCTTCCTTGTTGACAGCCACGCAGTGGCAGGCCACCAGCCGGGGGGAAAGCACCCCGATATCCGCCAGGTGAGCCACCGGAGTCAAACCATACCGGTTTTTCATGGTTTCGGCCTCCGCCCGGGTTTCGGCCACGTGGACGATCATTGGGATCCCGTACTGCCCGGAAATGGCCGAGGCGCGCTGCAGCAACTGCGGTGCGCACAAATAAGGCGAGTGCGGCTCCACGGCAATGGTAATCAACGGGTCTTTCCGCCATTGGTGAATCAAATCTTCCGTATATTCGAAACCTTTTTCGATCGGACCGTAGTTGGGCGAATCAAAGTCATAGAGCACCTCGCCCACCACCGCACGCATCCCGGCATGACTGGCCGCCTCGGCAACGGCGCCCTCGAAAAGATACATGTCGGAAAAACACGTTGTACCAGAAAGCGCCATTTCCGCGCATGCCAGCAAGGCGCCGGTATAAACCTTGTCATGATCCAGCCTGCCCTCTGCCGGAAAAATATAATCATTGAGCCAGGTCATCAATTCCATGTCGTCGGCCAGCCCCCGAAAACAGGTCATGGCCGCATGCGTGTGCGTGTTGACAAGGCCCGGCATAACAATCCCGCCGTCTGCGTCGATGATCCGGGCTGCGCTTTTGACATCCACTGCATCGGCCGGTCCCACCGAGCCGATGGCGTCTCCGGATACCGCAACCGCACCGTTTTCAATCACGGTGTCGGCTTCATCCATGGTCACAACAGTTCCGTTGACAATTAGCAGGTCATGGGAAATCGTCATTTAAAACTCCTCTATAACGCCGCTGATCAATTGGGCCAAAAAGGGGGCGGCGTTTTGCGCAACCCCGATAATTTCCTCCACTGTTGCCGGCTCCGGACGATCCGGATCGTTTACATTGGTGATAATGGAAAGTCCCAGTATGCGCATATCTGCATGCACGGCGGCAATAACTTCCTGGACCGTGGAAAGTCCCACTGCATCCGCACCGATCTGCCGGATAAAGCGTGTTTCGGACGGAGTCTCCAGGCTGGGCCCCTTGAGTCCAACATAAACGCCTTTTTTCATCCGCAGCCCCTTCTTTTCCGCAACATTTACGGCAATCTGTATTATTTCGGGACTGTATACCGTCGACATATCGGGAAAACGCACCCCCCAATCCTCGTTATTGGGCCCCACCAGTGGGTTTTCTCCGGTCAGGTTGATATGATCGGCAATTGCCATGATATCGCCGGGTGCAAACTCCGGGTTCAGCCCGCCGGCGGCATTGGTGACGATCAGGGTCTTTACGCCCAGAGCCTGCATGACCCGCACCGGAAACGTCACCACGCCGGGAGCGTAGCCTTCATAAAGATGAAATCGTCCCTGCATGACCATAACATCCCTGCCATGCATCCGCCCGGAAGCCATGCGGCCGGCATGGCTCACAACCGTTGAAACCGGAAAATGGGGGATATCTGCATAGTCGGTTTCAAAGTCCACCGCCATGGACCCCGTGCTGCCGCCCAGGCCGGTTCCGCTCATCAAGCCGATCTCCGGGGTGCCGGTGATCCTGGACCGCAAATATGCGGCCGCCTCCTGAACCTCTTGCCAGTAATTGTCTTTGCCGGGATGCTGCATCGTCGCGTGCTTTTCCTCCTGCAAGCGCTGATCTGTTGAATTGCCGGCTTTTTCCACAGAAATGCCCTGCAAAAAT
>JBKHJS010000132.1:0-6427 GCA_046537995.1 Desulfobacterales bacterium | reverse complement strand
TTGAAAAGCAGCGCGGCAATCTCGGCCTGGATGTGAACAAAGTCTGATTAGCACGTCATCTAAAATCAGACTTTCAAGGAAATCCTTTTTTTGCGGTCTGGCGAAATTGCGCTTTGTTGCCCTGACGGCGGTGCGGAAAAGCGGGTTTTCGAGCGGAATTTGAGGCTCGAGGAGGCTCCTGGAGCGAGGAAACTCCTTTTTCGCACCGCCGATCAGCCAAGGTGCTTACGGATTTGCTTTTTGTAAAGATGCCGCCGCGGGGAAAAAATAAGATTGACAATATATATCAAACTGGTATGACCTCTTACCATGAGACAATGCAATTCCACTCTGGCATCAAAAGAAAGAAAATCCATGAGAGGCGAATCCCCGATTACAGGCATCCCGCTGCGCCCGGCGAAATATACCGAGCGGCTGCTCATTACGGGAATTCTCGACGGCACGTATCCGCCGGGATCCGATCTGCCGGCAGAACGCGGGCTGGCCGAAACCCTCGGCGTCACCCGGCCCACCGTGCGCGAGGCGCTGCAGCGGCTGGCAGCCGAAGGCTGGGTAACCATCCGGCACGGCCGGGCCACCCGGGTTAACAACTACTGGGAAACCGGCGGGCTTGCGCTGCTGGGAACTCTTGTCAAATACCGGGACCTGGTGCCCGGGGAGTTGATTTTAAGCCTGCTTGATTTCCGGATGCTGGTCCTGCCGCCTGTGGCCCGGTATGCTGCCGATCATGCCCCCGGGCAGATCCGGGATTTCCTGCAGCAGCGCGGAGAGCTCATGGCCGAGGCTTCCGCGTTTACCGCTTTTGACTGGCAATTGCAGACGCTGATGGCCAGGCTGTCCGGAAATCCGATTTATCCGATGCTTTTCAATGATTTCCAAACCCTTTTTCAAACCATGGGCGCTTTTTATTTCCGGCACAGCAAGGCCAGAAAAGCATCCATGGCCTATTATGACGCCCTGTATAAGGCACTGCAAGAAGGCGGAAACGCAGCAGAGCGGGTCGTGCGACAGGCCATGGAGGAAAGTGCCGCAATATGGAAACAGATCAATCCGCCAACCAGGGAGACAACACATGAGACGATGGAACGGCTGGGGCGATGAGCAAATTGAAAGCCAGTTGCCCGCTGGCGCGCAAAGCATGCTGGAATCACTGGTGGGCCGTCCGACCCCGCAGCAAAGCGCCCAAAGGCATGAGGTGACGGCCCGGGTCCCGGAGCCCCGAATCGATGCCGCCGTTGCCCCGGTTTCAACCGATCCCGGAGACCGGGTGGATCACGCCCACGGCCAGAGTTTTCCGGACTGGGTGGCCGTGCGCTGCGGTACATTGAAGCGCTTTCCGGATGCCGTGGCAAGGCCGGAATCCGAAAGCCGGCTTGCGGAAGTCCTCGCATTTGCAGACAAAAATCAAATGATTGTCGTGCCTTACGGCGGCGGCACCAGCGTGGTCGGGCACCTGGACGTGCCCGAATCCGGTGCCCCGGTGCTCTCGCTTTCACTGCAGCGCTTGAACCAGTTTCTGGAGTTTGAACCGGAGAACCGGCTGGCCACGTTCGGTGCCGGGGTGAGCGGCCCGGACCTGGAAGCCGCGTTAAGAAGCAAGGGATACATGCTCGGGCATTATCCGCAGTCCTTTGAGTATTCCACCCTGGGCGGATGGGTGGTGACCCGTTCCAGCGGCCAGCAGTCCAGGTACTTCGGCCGCATCGAGGAGATGTTTGCCGGGGGGGCGGCTATCACACCCCGGGGCAGCATCCAGTTTCCGCCGTACCCGGCATCTGCGGCAGGCCCGGATCTGCGGCAGATTTTTCTGGGTTCTGAGGGCCGGCTGGGAATTTTGAGCCGGGCAACTGTGCGGGTGCGGGAGCTGCCGGAAACCGATGATATTTACGGCGTGTTTTTCCCCACCTGGGAGGCGGGCGTGTCCGCGGTGCGGGAGCTTGCGGCCGCGGATCTGCCCCTGTCCATGATCCGGCTGAGCAATCCGCGCGAAACCATGACCAACCTGGTTCTGGCAGGCCATGAAACCGAAATTGCATGGCTGAAGAAATACCTCCGGTTTCGGGGGTGTTATGATGATGCCTGCTGCATGCTGCTGCTGGGCATGATCGGGCCCCGCAAAATGGTTGCGGCAGGCAGGAAAGGCGCAGGAAAGATTATACGCCGGTATCGCGGGGTGCCCGTGGGCAGGCCAATGGGGCGGGCGTGGCGGAAAAACCGTTTTCTGGCCCCGTATCTGCGCAACACCCTGTGGGACAGGGGATATGCGGTGGACACCCTGGAAACCGCCGTTACCTGGGACCGGGTCAATGAGACCATGCAGGACATCGAGCGCGTGATTTCCGGGGCGCTGGAAGACAAGGGCGAAAAAGTCCATGTCTTTACCCACCTGTCCCACGTGTATACCAGCGGCTCGAGCATATACACCACCTACTTGTTCCGGATTGCAGACAGCCCGGAAGAAACGCTGGCGCGCTGGCATACCATCAAGGGCGCCGCCAGCCGGGCGATTGTTGAAAACGGCGGTACAATCAGCCATCAGCACGGCATCGGGGTGGATCACAAGCCCTATCTTCCGGCTGAAAAAGGGGCCCTGGGCATGGATATGCTGCGCAATATCTGCATGCACGTGGATCCGGATCAGCGGATGAATCCCGGAAAACTCGTTGATACGGAGGAAATTTAAAATGTCGCTTGTGCATACCCGGGACAGCTGGGATGTCATCGTGGTCGGCGGCGGCATTACCGGCGCAGGGGTTTTAAGCGAATCCGTTCGAATGGGCCTGCGTGCATTGCTGCTGGAAAAAAACGATTTTGCCTGGGGCACTTCCAGCCGGTCATCCAAGCTGGTTCACGGCGGGCTGCGGTATTTAAAGGAAGGCCGGCTGCATTTGACATATGAATCCGTGCGTCACCGCCAGCGCCTGCTGGACGAAGCCGCGGGCCTGGTCGAACCCATCGGCTTTCTGATGCCCGTCTACCGGGACCACGGGCCGGGGCGGTGGAGCCTGTCGGCCGGGCTGACCCTGTACGACCTGATGGCAGCCAAGCGTGAGCACCGGTATTATGATGCCGGCGCGTTTGCCCAAATGGTGCCCCGTCTACGCACTGAACAGCTTGCCGGCGGATTTCGCTTCCTGGACGCCCAGGTGGATGACGCCCGCCTGGTCCAGCGGCTGATCAACGAGGCCGGGGAAAAAGGGGGCACTGCACTGAATTATACCGAGGTGACCCGGGTCTGCCGCGATGCCGGCGGAAAGGTTAAAGGCGTATCCGCCAGGGATAATGAAACCGGGGATGAAAAAATGCTTTCCGCCCCGGTGGTAATCAACGCCACGGGCTCCTGGGCGGAAACCCTGCATGCCTCGCCAAAAAAGGGGCTGCATCTGCGCCCCCTGCGCGGAAGCCACCTCATGCTGCCTGCTTGGCGCCTGCCCGTGCATCAGGCGCTCACGTTGGTTCACCCGGATGATGAGCGCCCCCTGTTTATCATCCCCTGGGAAGGGGCCTTGATGCTTGGCACCACGGACATTGATCACAAGGGCGATCTTTCCGAAGAGGTGGTGATGGATCGCCGGGAGGCAGATTACATGATTCAGTGCCTCCGGGCCTATTTCCCGGGTGAGGATCTCGGCCTCAAGGACTGTATTGCCTCCTATGCCGGCATCCGGCCTGTGTTGAGCCAGGGGAAAAAGGCCCCCTCGGAAGAATCCCGGGAACACGTGGTCTGGAAGGAAAACGGCCTGGTCACGGTGACCGGCGGCAAGCTGACCACTTTCCGGGTCCTGGCTGCAGATGCCCTGAAAGCCGCTTCAGAGTGGCTGCCAAAGGGGGCGGGCCTGAAAACCGACGAGCCCGTGTTCGCCCCGGCGCCGGATATGCCGAAATATCGCCGGGGGCTGAGCCGCGGCACGTGGCGGCGGCTTTGCGGCCGCTACGGGCGGGCAGCCCCGGAGATGGTCGCCCGGGCCGATGCAGGGGACCTGTCCTTTATTCCCGGGACCTTTACCTTGTGGGCGGAATTGCCGCTGCTGGCGCAAACCGAGCAGATCCGCCATCTGACCGATCTTTTGCTGCGGCGGGTGCGCCTGGGGATTCTGGCCCCGGAGGGCGGCCGGGAACACCTGGACCGGATCCAGGCGCTTTGCCAACCGGTGCTGGACTGGGATGATTCGCGCTGGAAGGCCGAACGACGCATGTACACGGAATACTGGCAATACGCCCACGCGGTTCCGGGAGCAAACGGGTAAAAGGAGGCGCCCATGAACAGCAAGGACCTGGTCCTGAGCATTGACAACGGCACCCAGAGCTTAAAAGTCATGGCCTTTGATTTATACGGGCAGATGCAGGCCATCGTAAAGGTCCCTTTTGAACCCTATTACTCAGAGCACCCGGGCTGGGCCGAGCAGGACCCGGATCTCTACTGGGACGCGCTGTGCCGTGCCTGCCGGAAGTTGTGGAGCGAAAAACAGGTGGACATCCACCGGATCGCCGGAGTGGCCCTGACCACGCAGCGGGGCACCGTGATCAACGTGGACAGGGCCGGCAGACCGCTTCGTCCGGCCATTACCTGGCTGGACCAGAGAAAGACTTTCGGCCTTCCGCCCGTGGGGGGTCTTTGGGGGATATTGTTCAGGATCGCCGGTGTTAGCTCGACAATTGCTTATCTCCAGCGCGAAGCCGAGGCCAGCTGGATCCGAACCCATCAACCGGAGATCTGGGAAAAGACCCACAAATACCTGCTGCTTTCCGGCTACCTGACTTACCAGCTCACGGGCGAGTTTTCCGATTCCACGGGGTGCCAGGTCGGCTATATTCCGTTTGACTACAAGCGCCTGTCCTGGGCCCGGGGCGCAGACTGGAAATGGCGGGCCATGCAGGTGAGCCCGGATGTGCTGCCCCGGTTGATTCCGCCAGGGGGCAGGCTGGGCCTGATCAGCGCCTGGGCTGCAGAGCTGACCGGGATTCCGGAAGGGCTGCCCTTGATTGCCGCGGCTGCGGACAAGGCCTGCGAGGTGCTCGGATCGGGCGGCCTGGAGCCGTCCACGGGATGCATCAGCTACGGCACCACCGCCACGGTCAACGTGACCCATCGCAAATACGTGGAGCCGGTGCCTTTGCTACCACCTTATCCTTCGGCCATTCCGGGTCATTATTCCCCGGAAATCCAGATTTTTCGCGGTTACTGGATGGTAAGCTGGTTTAAGCGGGAATTCGGGCACCTGGAAAAAGAAAAAGCCGAAGAACTGGGCGTTGATGCAGAGGCGCTTTTTGATCAGCTCATAGACGAAGTCCCGCCCGGGTGCATGGGCCTGATGCTTCAGCCATACTGGTCGCCGGGCATCAAGCTGCCCGGCCCCGAGGCCAAGGGCAGCATCATCGGGTTCGGCGACATTCATACCCGGGCACATGTTTATCGTTCCATTATTGAAGGCTTGGCATACGCGCTGCGGCGGGGCAAGGAGAGCATTGAAAAGCGCACCGGGGTGGATATCAATGAATTGCGTGTATCCGGGGGCGGTTCCCAGAGCAGAAACGCCATGCAGGCCACTGCAGATATCTTCAATCTCCCGTGTTTCCGGCCGCACCTCTATGAAACCTCCGGTCTGGGGGCCGCCATTAACGCGGCCGTCGGCCTGGGTCTGCACCCGGATTACACCAGCGCGGTCAGTGCCATGACCCATACCGGCGATATCTTCGAGCCCCGCCCGGAGACCCATAAGCTCTATGACGCGCTGTACCGCCGGGTTTACAAGAAGATGTACAAGCGATTGAAGCCGCTGTACGAAGAAATCCGGGAGATCACGGGGTATCCCGAGTAGTCGTGGCATTTATGAATTTTTCCGAGAGAAGGCAGGCATTGACAATCTGGCATGCGCGGGGGTGAACCTGCGTGTTCGCCCGGAAAAAGGGCGTTCACACAGGCCGGCTTTACGGATCTGCGGGCTTTTTACCAATCATGCGGGAGGTCGGGCATGAAAAATACGGTGGTTTTTGCCGATACCGCCCCGGGGCTGGACGCGGCAGTGGCGGAAGTGTTTGACCGATTCGGCGGGGCCGGCGCGCTGATGAAATCCAGCGGCAACGTCTTTGTCAAGGTCAACGGGGTGGATCACAAAAAGCATGCGTATACCGACCCGGCGGTGCTGGGTGCGGTGATCCGGTATTTCCGGGGCAGAGGCGCCAATGCCGTCTATGTGCTGGAAAACTGTACCCAGGGCAATATCACGCGGCTGGTCTTCAGGAAAACCGGAATGGCGCGGGTTTGCCGGGAAAACGGCGCTGTGCCCGTTTACCTGGATGAAACCGGTGCCGTGCCGGTTTATTTGGAAGGGCTGGAGGCGTTTGTAGATATTTCAGAGTTCGTATACACGCATCTCATGGAAAATGCCGCAGACAATCTCTATGTGTCTGTGCCCAAGTTAAAGAC
>JBKHJS010000131.1:0-6538 GCA_046537995.1 Desulfobacterales bacterium | reverse complement strand
CGGGTTTCGCAGTCATCCGGGCGGATCGCCCCGTCCGAAGCGGTGCGGCAGAGGTAGGACAGCACTGTGGCATACGGTTCGGCCGGCCGGGCGTAAAGAAGGCTTTGCGTCCGGAGCTCGCTGAAAAGCGGTTCGAGCACGGGGCATGCCGGGCTTCGGCAGTTCCAGTAAATGCGGTCTTCGGTTGCGCCGAAAACCACCGTGTCCGGCTCTGCCAGTCCGTTTTTGTAGAGCCGGGTTTCGCATCCGGCAAGTTCCTGCTGCATTCTGATCACCGGGGTTTACTGCCAGCCCGGAAACAGGCTCGGCTGGATAAAACTCTGGTATGTCGGGCACTTTTTGTTCCGGTGGCATTTGCGGCAGACATTGACATGCTTTTTCGGCCGCCCCTTTTTGCAGGGGCAGATCAGGTAGTGAGAAACTACAGTAACAGGTCGGCGTCTGCTTGTTTTCATTGCGCAAAATTTGTATCATTATAAGATTCGGCAATCAAGTGAAAAAACCGGATGCGTGAAACCAAAGAAGCCCGGCGTATTGAGGGTGCCGTGAAATTTTCTTGATCATTTTCTTGTTTGACGTTAACGTAAAATCCGCACAAACAAAGGCATATATTTAAATACAAAAAAACAGTATGTTTTGCATTAACCGCATTTTTCGGAATACGTGAAAACGGAGTGACGTCATGGAGATCCCCATCAAACAGGCGCTGACGCTAAAGACCCTGCCCGACGACAAGGACCTGGCTTTTGGCACGCTTTTTACAGACCACATGTTCAACATGGATTACGACCCGGATAACGGCTGGCATCATCCGCGCATCGAGCCTTACGGCGATATCTCCATGGACCCGTCCACCATGGTGCTTCACTACGGACAGTCTATTTTCGAGGGATTAAAGGCGTTTAAAACCCCGGACGACCGAATCCAGCTGTTCCGGCCGGAAGAGAATTTCACCCGGTTCAACCGGTCGGCCCACCGGATGTGCATCCCGCTTTTTGAAGAGGCCTTTGCCCTGCAGGCCGCAAAGGAGCTGATCCGCCTGGACAGGCGGTGGGTGCCTTCGGCCCCGGGCACTTCCCTTTATGTCCGCCCCACGATCATTGCCATGGATCCGTTTCTGGGGGTGCGGGCGTCATACACTTACCGCTTTTTCATTATCCTGTCGCCGGTGGGTGCTTATTACAAGGAAGGCTTCGACCCGGTGAAAATCTGGGTTACGGAAAAATATGTCCGGGCCGTGCCCGGCGGGGTCGGGGAGATCAAGACCGCCGGCAATTATGCCGCAAGCCTGTTTGCCGGCGAAGAAGCCCACCACAACAGCTACACGCAGGTGCTCTGGCTCGACGGGGTGGAGCGCAAATACGTGGAAGAAGTGGGCTCCATGAACATCTTCTTTGTCATTGACGATGAAATCATTACCCCGAGTCTTTCGGGCAGCATTTTATCCGGCATCACCAGGGATTCCGTGATGGCCCTGGCCCGCAAATGGGGGCATCCGGTAACAGAGCGGCGCATTACCATTGACGAGGTGGTGGCGGCCCACGAAGCCGGCAAGCTGCAGGAGTGCTTTGGATCCGGAACCGCGGCGGTAATATCGCCGGTCGGAGAGATCAAGTACAAGGACAAGCAGATCAGGATCGGCGACGGCAAGGTGGGCTCCTGGGCCCGGAAATTCTTTGATGCAATCACCGATATTCAGTACGGGCATGCCGAGGACGCCGAAGGCTGGGTTCATCCGATTGACTGATGCATAAAAAAGGGCCGCGGGTGTTTTGCACCCCGGCCCTTTTCCGGTTCCGGCATAACGGAAAATACCTATTTGACCTCGATTTTACGCGTTTTGCTTTCCTCGGTTTTGGGCACTTTGACTTCCAGGACACCTTCATTGTAGTTTGCCTCGATGTTGTCGGTATCTACGTTGTCGGGCAGCGTGAAGGCCCGCTGGAACTTGCCGTAAAACCGTTCCTGACGATAGTAGTTTTCCTCGTCAACCTTTTCTTCATCCTTGCGCTCTCCCTTGATGGAAAGCACGTTGTTGTTGACGTCAATGGAGATATCGTCCTTTTTCACCCCGGGAAGCTCGGCTTTGATCACGATATGGTCGTCTTTTTCATAGGTGTCAACCATTGGTCTCCATTCAAACAGACCCATATCCTCCCGGCCTTCAGTTGTCGGAAACATATCATCAAACACGCGGTTTATTCTGTCCTGCAGCGTGGGCAGCGTGGTCCAGGGATTCCACCTTGTGATTGCCATACCTGTCACCTCCTTTCCGGTTTTATTTTAACTAACTGATTTTTTTGAGTCATCCAATCTTTTCATCCTTAAAATAATTATTTGTTTCCGGCTGTCAAGAGGGTGGGGCGGAAAAATGCCGGACAAGTTTCATTGCGGATTTGGCGCTGCTTTTGCCCGGATTTGGAATTGACTCTTTTCATTTGTGTGCTAAAATATAAACTGTGTGACTTGGCTTGTCGGGCAAACAGTTGCGCCGTTATTTGGTAACACGAAGTTCACCAAGCCCATGAAGCGGAATAAATTAAAAATTAATAACTTCGTGGTCTTCGTGGTTGTTATTGAACATGCGCAATTCTTTAAGTCGTCTTGGATAAAGAGGCGCCGGGATGAAACACGTGATTATCGGAAACGGGGTTGCCGGCCTGACGGCTGCTGAAACCATCCGGCGGATGGACCCGGATGCTGAAATCACGATCATCTCGGATGAAACCTTTCTCCCCTACTGCCGCCCCATGATCAGCTATCTCCTTGAAGGGGCGGTGCCCGCTGAAAAACTTCCCATCCGGGGCAAAAACGTATATGCACAAAACCGGATCGAGCCCGTGCTCGGGGACCGGGCCACCGGCCTGGACGTGGATCGCTCCGTTGTGACCACCGCAGACGGCAAAACGCATGCCTATGACCGGCTTTTGCTTGCCTGCGGCGCGGATCCCCGGCAGATTGATGCACAGGGCCGGGACCTGGAAAACATTTTTTTCATGCGTACCGTCCAACAGGTTCAGCAGATGCTGGCCGTGCTGCCGGAGGTCGGCCACGCACTTGTGCTCGGCGGCGGGCTGGTGGGTTTCAAGGCGGCGTACGCGCTTTTGCGGCGCGGAATCACGGTGACCATGCTGATTCGCTCCGGTTACCCGCTTTCCATGCAGGTGGATGAAACCGCCGGGCGGATGATCCAGGATGTGCTTCAGGCAAACGGGCTGACCGTGCGCACCGGGGCCGCGGTGGAGGCGTTTGAAGGAAACGGGCGGGTGCGCATGGCCCACCTTTCAGACGGCAGCCGGGTTTCCTGCGATATGGCGATTATCGGCAAGGGGGTGTTTCCGGCCCGCGGCTTTGTGCCTGTAGACCGGATTCGAACGGATGCGGGTATTCTGGTGGATGACCATATGCAGACCAGTGTTTCCGGAATATATGCCGCAGGTGATATTGCCGAACACATGGATATCGCCCGGCAGCGTTCATGGGTCAATGCCATATGGCCCGAGGCCGTCAGCCAGGGACATGTGGCGGGCATGAACATGTCAGGAGAGCTTGTCTCATACCGGGGAAGCCTTTCGCGAAACGTGATCCGGGTCTTTGACACGGACGTGATGACCGCCGGCCGGGTCAGCCCCAGGGATCTCGATGAGACCTGCCGGCAATTTTCCGCCCGGGATGCACGGCGAAACACCTACCGCAAGCTCGTATTCAAAGACAACATTCTGGTTGGATTTGCGATGATCAATGATATCGAACAGGGCGGGGTTCTGACCTCTTTGATTCAAAGCCGCCGCCCGCTAGACGTCGAACCGGAGCGCCTGATGGACCCAGGGTTCAACATCAGCCGGCTAATGCCCCGGTAAAGCAGCCCGGGTATTTTTGCCGGAATGCGGTCTCCAACCGCGAAGAACATGAAAATCCGCAGGGGCGAACCTGTGTGTTCGCCCTTTTCCGGGCAAACATAGAGGTTCGCCCCTGCGGCGTTTTTGCGGTTTTAAAAAGGTTGTGCCATAACAGCCGACGAGGAGGGCATATGAAACAGGTGATCGTTCATCCCGAGCGCTGCGTGGGATGCATGCAGTGCATGCTTGCCTGCGCTGCGGCCCATTCAAAAACCGGCAGCCTGCTTACGGCAATAGCAGAAAACCCGAAACCCAGGCCGCGGATTCACGTGGGAGCGGGGCTGTATGACCAGGGATTTCCCAACCGCTGCCGGCACTGTGATCCGGCGCCCTGCCGGATGGCTTGCCTGCCCGGGGCCATTTACCGGCATGCCCGGACCAACACCGTGCTTATTGATCCGGATGTCTGCATTAACTGTGCTTCCTGTGCAATGGCTTGCCCTTACGGGGTGATCCGCTATCATGCCGATCCCCTGGTACCGGCCGGGAAAACCGTGGCTGCTAAGTGCGACAACTGCGTTGCCCGGCAGCACAGGGGGCAGATTCCGGCCTGCGTGGAGATCTGCAAGGTGGGTGCGCTGACTTTTGAGGAGACCGACCGTGCCATGAAGCGCAGAACCGACGAAGTGGCCCGGAGCGCAACCGCGGATACGGCCCCGCCAGAGCATGCCCCGGGTTTTTCGCTGCTCCATACCGTGAAAAAAGCCCGCAACGAAATCAACCTCTCCAGATAAAAAAGGAGGCGGAATCATGACGCATCATCATAAAACCCGGACCATTACCAAAGACGGCCAGCTGCTGCTTCAGAAAATGGAAACCGACCAGGTGGAGACCGTATGGGACCGCCACGATGCCCAGCAGCCCCAGTGCGGTTTCTGTGAAATGGGCCTGAGCTGCCGCATCTGCGTCATGGGCCCGTGCCGGATCGATCCGTTTGGAGAAGGCCCGCAGCAGGGCGTGTGCGGGGCGGATGCAGATATTATCGTGGCCCGCAACCTTTGCCGGATGATCGCCGCGGGCGCGGCAGCCCATTCCGACCATGGGCGGGACCTGGTGGATGTGCTGGCGTCGGTGGCCGAAAACAGGGCGCCGGGCTATGAAATCCGGGATGAAGAAAAGTTGTGCAAAGTCGCCGCAGAATACGGCATTGATACAGCGGGCCGGCAGTCTGCAGAGATCGCCGGGGACTTGGCATATGCACTCCAGGAGGAATACGGCACCCGGAAGAAGGAGCTGTCCATGGCCGGGCGGGCGCCCGAAAAGCGGCAGGCGCTCTGGCGCAAGCTCAATATCATGCCCCGCGGGATTGACCGGGAAATATCCGAGGCCATGCACCGCACCCATATGGGCGTGGACAACGGCTGGCAGAGCCTGCTGCTCCACAGCCTGAGAAACGCCCTGTCAGACGGCTGGGGCGGTTCCATGATCGCCACCGAGGTTTCAGACATTCTGTTCGGCACACCCAAACCCGCTCCAACCAGGGTCAATACCGGGGTGCTCAAGGCCGACCAGGTCAACGTGGTGGTCCACGGCCACAACCCGGTTGTCTCGGAAATGGTGATGGCTGCCGCCCGGGACCCCGAGATGGTCAAGCTTGCAGAGTCCAGGGGGGCAAAGGGTATCAATCTCTGCGGCCTTTGCTGCACCGGCAACGAACTGCTCATGCGCCACGGCATTCCCATGGCCGGCAACCACCTGATGACCGAACTTGTTATTGCCACGGGTGCGGTGGACATGATGATCGTGGACTACCAGTGCATCATGCCGTCTCTGGGCCAGGTGGCTTCCTGCTATCATACCGAGATGATTTCCACCAGCGACAAGGCGCGTTTTCCCGGCATGCAGCACATGGAATTTCACCCGGATAATGCCCGGGAAATGGCCTATGACGTGGTCAGGCGCGCCGTGGAAAATTACGCCAACCGCGGATCGGTCTATATCCCGGTGGAGTCCGTGGATGCAGTGGGCGGATTTTCCGTTGAAGCCGTGATCAATGCCCTTGGCGGCACGGCAGATCCGCTCATTGATGCCATCAAGGCCGGCAAAATCCGGGGAGCAGCAGGCATCGTGGGGTGCAACAATCCAAAGATCAAGCACGATTACGGTCATGTTACCCTGACCAAGCGGCTCATTGAAAACGATATCCTGGTGCTCGACACGGGTTGTGCGGCAGTGGCCAATGCCAAGGCCGGTTTCAAGATCGCCGATGCCGTATCGCATGCCGGCCCGGGCCTGAAGGAAGTGTGCGGATCGCTGGGGATCCCGCCTGTACTGCATTTCGGAAGCTGCGTGGACAACGTGCGTATCCTGGTGCTGGCCGCGGCCCTGGCAGATGCGCTGGGAACCGATATCAGCGATCTGCCCCTGGCAGGTGCGGCACCGGAATGGTACTCCGAAAAAGCCGTATCCATCGGGGCATACGTGGTTGCCTCCGGGATATACACCGTCCTTGGCCCCATGCCGCCGATAGCCGGCAGTATGAACGTGGTGGACCTGCTTACCCGGGGGTTGCAAGACGTGGTGGGGGCGACTTTTGCCGTGGAGCCGGATCCGGAAAAGGCTGCAGGACTCATTCAGGCGCATATTGAAAAGCAGCGCGGCAATCTCGGCCTGGATGTGAACAAAGTCTGATTAGCACG
>JBKHJS010000130.1:0-6540 GCA_046537995.1 Desulfobacterales bacterium | reverse complement strand
TTTTTTTACAGGTAGGGCGAAAACAGCCACATCAGCGCATCCCGGGTTTTTGCCGGAAACGGCCGGTTGTCGATGTCCTCGAGGAAAATCTGCCGCGACCGCTCGATCCTTTCGTCAATGTGGGCGGCAATTGCCGCTGTTGTCTCCCTGTCAAAGACTTCCACGTTGAGTTCAAAGTTGAGCTTCAAACTGCGCGGGTCGAGATTGGCCGAGCCGACCTGGGCGTATTCGTCGTCTGCCACAAAAAGCTTTGAATGGATAAAGGGCGGGGGCTGGAAATAAACGTTTGCACCCCAGTAAAGCAGTTCCCAGAGCATGTTGTTGCTGGCCCACTGAATATAGGGCAGGTTGTTGACAGACGGCAGCACGATGTCCACGCGGGTGCCGCGCAGTACCGCGATCTGGATGGCCGATATCATCTCCACCGCGGGCAGAAAGTAGGGGGTCATGATCCGTACGCGCCTGCGCGCCGCGGAAATGGCGCCCATCAGGATGGTGGAGAGCTTGTTTACCGGTTCGTTGGGACCGTCGACAAGCGTGCGGCATACGGCCAGTCCGCGGGTCCTGACCGGGGTGTTGGTCGGCTCCAGGATTTCTCCCTTGCAAAAGGCCCAGTCCTCGATAAAGCTCTGTTCAAGCTGGCGCACCACAGGGCCGCTGATTTGAAAATGGGTGTCCACCACCCGTTTGCGGTTGTCCAGGTCTTCGGCCATGTGCCGGTCGCCGATGTTCATTCCGCCGGCATAACCGGTTTCCCCGTCAGCGACCAGTATTTTTCTGTGGGTGCTCAGGTTGATGTGCAGCATGGGCAGCGGCAGCAGCCGGGGCGGCAGAAACCGGACGCAGGAAACGCCGGCTTTTTTCAGCAGCGTGCTCGCCCGTGGCCGGGAATAGAGTTCCCCGAACCCGTCCACGATCACGCACACTTTCACGCCGCGATCTGCGGCGCCTGCAAGCGCGTCTATCATCTGCCTGCCGGAGCGGTCCGTGTCAAAAATATAGGTACACAGGAAAACGCGCTCTTCGGCGTTTGCGATGGTTTCCAGCATTTCCGGGTAGGCCTGCTCGCCGTTATGCAGCATCCTGACCCGGTTTCCCCCCACCAGAGGCATGCGGAAGACATTGTCCGATATCCGGGCGATTTCCGTGGCCGCGCGCGATAGTTCCAGTTCTGAATAGCTGTATTTGAGCGTGTCAATCGAGCGGCCGCCCCCGGCTTCCACGCGATACGGCGGGTGCTTGTCCTCGAGTTTTTGAGCCCGGGTCTGGACTCGGTTGATGCCGAAGAGGAAATACGTCACCGGGCCCACAAAAGGAAAGGCCAGGCTTACGGCCACCCAGCCCAGGGCCGATTGTGGGGTACGCTTGAAAAACAGGGCGTGCCCGGCTGCAAGCAGGGAAAGGAAGACATTTAAGACAAGGATTGTCCAGTGAACAAACGGCATCTGCTGCCTTATTCGGCTTCAAGCGGCGGTACCACGGGATCCCGCAAGATTCTTTCCATGGCTTCCCTTGCGCTTTCTGCCGCCTCGGGAAATACGTTTTGAAGGTTGCGGATATGCCGCAGATTATCCGCGGTCCGCATGATCAGCATGGCCAGATCGCCCTCGGCGCTGTCCCACAGGGCGAGCACCGATTCCCAGTCCCGCCCGGCGGTCCAGTGATAAACGGTCATGGCCGGCCGCATGAACAAAAGGGTCGCGGAAAAACCCTTTGCGATCATCTCCCGTGCAAACGGCCGCAATCCCTCCCGGATGTTTAAGTATGCCGCCTCGAGTTCGTCTGGCACGTCCTTTGGGTGAATGCTCTCCTCGTCGGTTTCCCGTTCGTTGACAAAGGCGGCCATGATTGCCGCCAGCAGCGCGGGGTCGGATTGGGGAAACAGGTTGCTGCGGAATCCCTCTGCAACCATGAGCGGATGATCGATGCGGAGCTGGGAGGCCCACACGCCGTCTTCGGTCAGCTTATTGTCCCTTGCAACATACTCTTTTTCTTTTAAAAAGTCAAGGTGCCGGATGAACTCCGTCCACAGGTACTCGGTGTCCGGAACCGCCCCGGCCCGCTGCTTTTTCTTTTTCCCCCGCCTGGACTGAAACTGGAAGTTGGCAAAGGACTTGCCCAGCAGTTCCCGCACCTGTTCGGGCGAATGCGACAGCAGCAGGTTCAACGTCATGGAAAAATTGATCTTGATCTGGCTGTCCACGTCCGTGGGCGACATATCCACGAGCCGGGCCACGTAGCGCGTATCCATGAAACGCCCGGGGATGAGCACGGCAAATCCGATGTTGTCCATTCCCCGGCGGCCGGCCCGGCCGGTCATCTGGTGAAATTCCGTGGGGTTTAGTGCCACGAATTCGCGGCCGTTGAACCGGTCCGAGTTTAAAAACGCGATTGTGCGCGCCGGGAAATTCACCCCGGCGGCCACCGTGGAGGTGGCAAACACGGCATCCAGGTAGCCCTCGGTCATCAGGGTTTCGATTACCAGCTTCCATGCCGGAAGCTGCCCGCTGTGATGAGCTGCCACGGCTTTTTCGGTCAGATCCGTCATCTGTTTGTGCGTGGCTACGTGGGGGACTTTTTCAACCAGTGCCTGGATTCGCCGCCGCCTTCCGGATTTGCGTTCCGGCGGCTCCATGACCTTGTACTCGGCGCAAAGCTGCAGGGCGCTGTCGCAATCGGCCCTGGATTTCAGGAAAAATATGGCGGGCAGCAGGTTGTATTTCCGGAAAACGGCCAGGACCTCGCCCATGCGGGGCAGGCCTGCGCCGAATCCGCCGCGCGCACCGCGCCCGCCGGGCTGGTCCTTTAGAAAGTGCAGGACTTTCTTGTACACGCGGGTGCCGCCCTTTTTCTTCTTCTGGCCCAGCAGCGGAAAAAGGGTCCCGGAAGGATGGAGAAAAAGCGGGTACAGGGGGACGGGCCGCTGTTTTTCCTGCACGATGATGCAATCCTTGTTGCGGATGGACTCGAGCCATGCAGCGATCTGATCTGCGTTGCCCACCGTGGCCGACAGCATGAGCAGCGGAATGCGGGCGGGCAGGTAGATCATGATTTCCTCCCACACCACGCCGCGGTCTTCATCACCCAGAAAGTGTGCCTCGTCGAGTACCACGAAATTCGAGCCCAGGTCTTCGCCACGGGACATGGCGTCATAGAGCTGGTTTCTCAGGATTTCCGTGGTGCCCACGATGATGGGGGCTTCCGGGTTTTCCTTGCGGTCCCCGGTGAGAATACCCAGGTTGGCCTCGCCGAAGATCCCGGAAAACTCGCTGTACTTGGAATTGGTCAGGGCCTTTAACGGGGAAGCATACCAGGCCCTTCCGCCGGAATTGAAAATTTTCCGGATGGCCTCCACTGCAATCCAGGTTTTGCCGGCACCCGTGGGGGCGGTTACAAGGCAGTCGCCCTTTTCGATGGCCTCCAGGGCCTCGAGCTGAAACGGGTCCGGCTCAAAAGGGCGCTGCTCGGGCCGGCCGATTTCGGCAAAGACCTTTTTGAGCCGGGCATCCGAGCCGGGTTTGAGCTTTTGCCGCTTGCCGGCCCCGGGTTTGCGCCGCCGGGTCGGAACGGATCGTTTATCTGCCATTAAAGCGCTTCAATAATGTTGGCAATTTCCGATTTGGCACTTGAATCGGCTTCATACGGGGAACGGCCGGCAAGATCGGCTTCAATCAGGGCCTCGTCATAGGGCAGAAAACCCAGGAATTCGAAATCCGACAGGTATTTCCGGAGAAATTCCCGGTCCTGTTCGCCCCGGATCTTGTTGCCCACAATGGAGATCTTGTTCAAACCGATTTCCCCGGCCAGCTGCTTGATGTGCATGGCCGTGTCAATGCTTCTGCGGCCGGGCTCCACCACCACGATCAACCGGTCCACGGCCCCGGCCGTGGCACGGCCCAGGTGCTCGATGCCGGCTTCCATGTCCATGATCACGACTTCGTCGCGGCCAAGTACGATATGAGTGATCAGGGCCTTGAGCAGGGTGCTTTCCGGGCAGATGCAGCCGCCGCCGCCTTTTTTGACACCGCCCAGGCGCATGAGCTTGATGTTGTCCAGCCTGGCCGAAAGCGCATCCGGCAGGTCGTCGACCTTGGGGTTCATCTTGAAAAACCCGCCGACACTGCCGGGCTTGGCTTCCGTGCGCTCATAAACCAGGTCCTTCATCTCCGAGATGGGAACGATTTGCTCTGCATTGGCAATGCCCACGGCCCCGGCCAGGTTGGCGTCCGGATCGGCGTCAATGGCCAGTACCTGTTTTTTCTGCTCGCTCATGGCCCGGATCAAAAGGGCCGCAAAGGTGGTTTTGCCCACCCCGCCTTTTCCGCTGACAGCGATTTTCATATGGTTATCCTTATGGTTGCTTGTATTATTGATTGATATTCATAAAATTTTTTAATATCATTAAACATTTTTACAGACAAGGCCAGAATTGCGGGTTGGAAAATCCGAAATTCGAATCTCGAAATCCGAAACAAATCCGAAATCCGAATGTCCCAAAAAACATTACCAAACAAAAAACCCGAAATCCTGGCTCCGGCAGGGGACAGGGAAGGGTTTTTCGCAGCGCTGGCCGCAGGGGCGGATGCGGTTTACTGCGGGCTGAAGCAGTTTTCCGCGCGCATGGCCGCGGACAACTTCTCCATCGGGGAGCTGGCCGCCCTGACCCGGCTGGCCCACGATCAGGGGGTGCGCGTGTACGTGGCGCTAAACAGCCTGCTCAAGCCCGATGAACTCGAAACAGCGGGCGCCCTGGTCGACGGGCTCAAGCGTCATGTCCGGCCCGATGCCCTGATCGTCCAGGACCTGGGGGTGCTGTCCCTGGCCGCACAGACCGGGTATGCGGGCGAGATCCATTTTTCCACCCTGGCCAATGTCAGTTTCCCGTCCGCGGTGAAACTGGCGCGCTTTTTTCCGAACGTCACCCGGGTGGTGCTGCCCCGGGAGTTTTCCATTGACGAGATCAAGGCCGTGTCCGGGGCCAGCCCCGAGGGATTGTCCCTGGAGGTGTTCGTGCACGGTGCGCTTTGCTACGGGGTCTCCGGCAGATGCTACTGGAGCAGCTTTCTGGGCGGCAAAAGCGGGCTGCGGGGCAGGTGCGTGCAGCCCTGCAGGCGCATTTACAGGCAGGGCGAGCAGCGGGCGCGGTTTTTTTCCTGCAATGACCTGTGGCTCGATGTGCTGGCCAAGGTGCTTCTCGATGTGCCCGCGGTGTCCGGGCTGAAAATCGAGGGGCGCAAAAAGGGGCCCCATTACGTCTACTATACAACGGCGGCATATAAGCTGCTGCGCGATCACCCGGATGACAGCCAGGCAAAAAAGACCGCCATGGCCCTGCTCGAAAACGCCCTGGGCCGCAATGCGACCCATTACCGGTTTCTGCCCCAGCGCATGTACAACCCCATTGATACGGACACCCAGACCGGCTCTGGCAGGATGATGGGACGGATCCGGGGTACCAGGAACAAGCCGTACCTGGAGCCCAGGGATGATCTTTTGTCCGGGGACCTGTTGCGAATCGGATACGAGGACGAATCCTGGCACCGGGTGATGCGAATGCCCAAGTCCGTGCCCAAAAAGGGCCGGTTTTACCTGAGTCTCGGGGAAAAGGAGCGGCCGGCAAACGGCACGCCCGTGTTTTTAATCGACCGCAGGGAACCGGAGCTGGCGGCGGAGATGAAAAAGTTCGCCGATCAACTGGAGACGGTTTCCGATAAAAAGATCCCTGCTTCCCGCTTTAAGCCGGCACTGCCGCAAAAAACCCTGCACCGGCATGCTTATGCGGAAATGCACGTGATGCGGACACCGCCCGAAACCCTTGATTCCGGAACGGATATCGGAATCTGGCTGTCCCCGGAAATAAACCCCGCGGCCATGCCGCTGTCTTCGCGCATCTGGTGGTGGCTGCCGCCGGTGATCTGGCCGGATGAAGAGGAAAAAATCGCCGCTGCCATCGGCCGGGCGCTGGACAAGGGATTCAAGCGGTTCGTGTTAAACGCCCCGTGGCAGATGATTTTTTTTCAGCCCGGCAAAAAGGTGACAGTGTGGGCAGGGCCGTTCTGCAATATCACCAATGAGCTTGCCATGGAAAACCTGGCCGCCCTGGGATTTTCCGGCGTGATCGTCAGCCCGGAGCTGGGGAAAAAGGATTTCACCCGCCTGCCGGCAAGAAGCCCGCTGGCCTTGGGCGCGTTAATTTACGGCAACTGGCCGCTGTGCATATCCCGCACGGTTTCCGATGCCCTGGCGCAAAACCGCCTGTTTAAAAGCCCGAGGGGCGAGTTCGCCTGGGTGAGCCGGAGCGATGCCAATTACTGGGTCTATCCGGACTGGGCGGTAGACCTTACCGCACATGCCGAAACCCTGAGAAATCTGGGCTACAGCATGTTCGTGCACATGCGCGAGCCCCTGCCCGCGGGGATCAAAATGAAAAAGCGCCCCGGCAAGTGGAACTGGGATATCGGGTTGAAATAACCGAAAAAAGGGGGCTATTTTTCCCCGCATACGATTCGGTTTTTTCCTGCGAGCTTGGCCTCGTACAGG
>JBKHJS010000022.1:0-25014 GCA_046537995.1 Desulfobacterales bacterium | reverse complement strand
ATTCTGAGAAATTGCGCGTAACGCAGATATTGGACTTTTTACGGTGCCATCAAATTTTAAATTTATCATAAATTCCGGGAAATGAGTAGAGGGGAATCATGGCAGTGATCTTGACCCCTTATTTTCGGGCGACCAGGACGACATTTGCGGTAAAAATCAGGAGGGCGCCCATCCAGCCGCCTGGGGACAGGGCCGGGTCTGCTGCCACCACCGGCCCGAGCAGGGCCGCGAGCAGGATCCGGGTCGAGGAAATAACCCCGCCTTCCACGGCCGTGACAAACCGGAATCCCAGGGTCAGCAGGTACTGCCCGCCCACGCCCAGTGCCGCGCACAGGGCCAGGTAATATAATTCCTGCGCGTTGGGCACAAAAATCTCCCGGAAAAACATGACGTAAATGATCACCGTGCCCAGGCCGAACATGTAGAACAGGATAGTTTCCGAATCATGATACAGCCGGGCCATGTTCAGGTATATAATGGCAAAAGCGGCGCTGATCCCGGAGGCCAGGCCCCACAAGCTCTCGATCTGAAGGGAGACCCGGCCCGGAGAAAGAATCAGCCATATGCCGACAAACGCAACCACCACCATGGCCGCGGCAACCGGATCCCGCTGGTCCCTGAGCAGAATCCAGGAAAAAATCGTCAGAAACACCGGGTAAGTCATGTTCAAAATATTGCCTTCCGCCAGCGAAGTCTGCGCCACGGCCTGGAAAAAGCAATATACCGCCAGGCAGTTGAACACGGTGCGCCCGACCAGCAGATCCAGCCGCCGCAGCCTGGGACCTTTGCGCTGCACCGCAAGTACGGCGCAAATCACAAAAAATCCCACCAGAAAACGGGCAAACACGAAATACGAAGGGTCGATCACCGTTTCGGCTTGCGCCCAGCGAATCACGGCCGTGGCCAGGTAAAAACAGAAGGCGGAAGCAAACACGCTCAGGCTGCCCAGAAGCTGGACCGCCCTGGAGGCCTGGCGCAGGTCATATGGAGAATGCGGATTCATGCGTTTTCCTGAAAAGTCAGTTTTGAAATGCCAGGCACTGACAATCTTATTCTTGTGGCGGCGGACCTGCTTGTCCGCCCTGACCATAGTATTCCCGTAGGGGCGGACCTGCGTATCCGCCCATTTGGTTCCATGGTCCCGGTCAAAAACAAAAAGAGTCAAGAGCAGACTTGACCCCTTATTATATATAAATTATTGACATAGGCGGCGAGAAAAGTAAATATTCGACAATCAGTTCAATAAAAGCAGGTCAGAACCGGAATACGGAAAAGATGAGGCGGAAAATGAAAATCTCGGTGCTCAGCGATACCCACGACAACATCCGGAGATGTCACTGGCAAAGAGGGCAATGCGGGATTCTGCATCCTAGAAACCGGGATCGCAGCGTCACCCGGCTGGCGCTGGACTGATCTTCTGCCTATGAAGCCCCGGATCTGCATCTTATTCCTTTTGACAAGCCTGCTCCTTTTGCCCGGGACTTGCGCATGGGCCGGCAGCGGCGGTGCTTATTCCTATAGGGCGGCAACCATGGGCCCGGGGGCGGTTCCGGTCATGAACGTAATCGGCATTGCCCGGTCGCACAAGATCCAAAAGGAAGAAACCCTTCTCGACATCGCCCGGGACCACGCCTTGGGATTCAATGAAATCTCTTTGCGCTACCCGGAAATGGACCCATGGACCCCGCCTGCGGGGGAAACCATCGAGATCCCGACCCTGTGGGCGCTGCCGTACACCCGCCACGAGGCCGTGGTGGTAAATATCCCGGAAATGCGGCTGTACCGGTTTTATCCGGAACATCAAATGGTAAAAACCTACCCGCTGGGAATCGGCAGGCAGGGGTTTAAAACCCCCATTGCAGACACAAAGGTCGTCTCCCGGATTGAAAAACCCGTGTGGACGGTGCCGGAAAACACCCGGGAAAAAACCGGCCGGGCCATCATCCCGCCCGGACCCGAAAACCCGCTCGGCGATTACTGGGTCGGGTTGGCCGACGGAAATATCGGCATCCACGGCACCAATTTTCCATGGGGTATCGGCAGACAGGTCAGCCAGGGCTGTCTCCGGATGTACCCGGAGCATATTGAAAGGTTTTTCCATGAGGTCTCCGTGGACACGATAGTTGAAATTGTGTATAAACCTGTTAAAGTTGGTATAAGAAACCATAAGATCTACTTGGAGGTCCATCCGGATATCCATGATAAAATATCGGATATGTACCGGCATACGGAATCACTGCTCAAATCACGGGCGCTACTTGCCGGCGCGGACCCGGACCGGGTTCGCCGGGCAGTTGCCGAAAAACGCGGCATACCCACATACGTGGGGAAAGTAACAAACCATAACATAGACGAAAAAGGAGGCGAGCAATGAGAACCGGCATTCAGAAAAAAACCCTGTGGACAATGATGGCCGTACTGGTGGCAGCGGCAGCGCTGATGATATCGGGCTGCGCAACGACTGCACAGGTAGAAGATCTGCAGGAACAGGTCAACACGGACATGGATCGGGCCTTGGAGCAGGCCGAGGAGGCCGAGATTAAGGCCCAGGAAGCGAAGGACACTGCTGACCAGGACACCGCGGATGTGGAGGAATCCACCACCCAGGCTGAAGACGCAGCAGACCGGGCGGAAGCCGCAGCGGACCGCGCGGAAAAAGCCGCGGACAAATGCGAGAAGGCATTCGAAAAACAGATGGAGAAGTAATCCGATACACCGGCTATCCCCTGCCGGCCCGTCTCCGGCATGCCCCGTGCATGCCCGGGACCGGGCCGGCGGGCCCCAACCCGCCTACAGCCCGAGGTGCCTGCGCAGATACGGCGCGGTGCTTGATTTCCCGGATTCCGCAACCGCCTCCGGACTTCCGCGGGCCACCACGCTTCCCCCGTCCCGGCCGCCGCCCGGCCCCATGTCAATGACACAATCCGCAGCCGCGATCAAATCCATGTCATGCTCGATCACCACCACGGTATCGCCCCGTTTCACCATGCGCTGGAGCACATCCACCAGCCTGGCCACATCCGCCATGTGCAGCCCGGTTGTGGGCTCGTCAAGCACGTAAAAGCCCCCCGCGGTGGACCGGGCCGTGAGTTCTGCGGCCAGCTTCATACGCTGGGCCTCGCCACCGGAAAGCGTCGGGCTCGGCTGGCCTAGCTGCAGGTATCCCAGGCCGATCTCGGATAAAAACCGCAGCGGCCGGACCATCCGGGGAAAGGCGCTGAAAAAGTCAAGCGCCTCGTCAACTGTCATTTCCAGCACCCCGGCAATGGATCGATCCCTGTAGCGCACCGCCAGCGTATCCGGATTATACCGGCGCCCGCTGCAAACGTCGCAGGGGATGTGCACCACGGGCAAAAGCGGCATTTCCACCCGGTGCCGTCCCTGGCCGCCGCAGGCCTCGCACCTGCCGCCGGCCGCGTTAAAGGAAAACCTGCCCGCGGTATATCCCCGGGCCCGGGCCTCAGGGGTCATGGCAAAAATCCGGCGGATCTCGTCCATCACCCCCACGTAGGTGGCGGGCACGGACCGCGGGGTCCGGCCGATGGGCGATTCGTCCACCTCCTTGACGCTTTTGACCAGCTCCGCGCCCGACAGGCCCTTTATCACAGGCGGCAGCCGCCGGCCGGAAACCGCGGCCTTCAATGCCCGGAAGGTTACGTCCCGCACCAGCGTGGACTTGCCCGATCCGCTCACCCCGGTCACGCACACCAGCCGGCCCAGCGGGAATTCCACGCTGACATCATCCAGGTTGTGGCATCTCGCCCCGGAAACCTTCAAAACTGGGCAATCCGAAAGCGATCTCCGGGACCGCACCTGCCGGGCTGCCGCCCCCCGGAGCCACTGGCCGGTAATCGATGCTTCGGTTTTTTCCAGGGCCCTGGGCGTGCCTTGCGCAACCACCCGGCCGCCGTGCACGCCCGCCCCGGGCCCAAGATCGATTACGTGGTCCGAGGCCCGGATCACCGGCTCCTCGTGCTCGACCACCACCACGGTGTTGCCCCGGTCACGCAAATCGCACAGGGCCGACACCAGGGCTTCTGCGTTTTTCGGATGCAGCCCCACGGTGGGCTCGTCCAGCACGTAGCAGACCCCCCGCAGGTTCGACGAGATCTCGGCGGCAATGCGCACGCGCTGGGCCTCGCCCGTGGCCAGTGTATGGGTGGCCCGGTCCAGGGTGAGATACCCCACGCCCAGGTCCGCCAGAATCCGCAGCCGGGTGCGCAGCTCCGGCAGTACCTGCTGGCTGACTTCCCCGCGCGCCGCGCCCAGGCTTGTCAGCCAGCCAAGCGCCTCTGAAACCGACATGGCAGCGACCTCCCCGATATTTTCATCCATGATCCGCACTGCCAGGGCCTCGGGACGCAGGCGGGTGCCGCCGCAGGCCGGGCACGGGGCCGGCTCCGCGCCCTCGGTGCCGGTCTTGTCCCCGGCGATCCCGGAGCCCTCGCATGCCTGGCAGGCCCCGAACTTCTGGCTCCAGGTAAAAAGCCGCGGATCTGCCTGGGGCAGCCCGGCCCCGCATTCCGGGCATGCCCGGCGGGTGGAATAGAAATGGTCACGGGATTCGGCGCCCGCCTGCGCGTCAGCGATGATAATGGCGCCCCCGCCAGCGGCCAGGCCGGTTTCCACAGCCGCGCGAACCTGTTTTCGGTTTTTTTCAGACACGCGCAAATCCGCGGCCACGGCTTCCACGTCATGCAGCGTGTACCGGTCCAGGCGGGGCGGGGCATCGGCCCTGTAAAGCGCCCCGTCGATGCGCACCTGCTTAAATCCCTGGCCTGCGGCGCGTTCGATCACGTCTGCGTGATAGCCTTTTCTTTTGCGCACCAGCGGGGCCAGGATCCGGACCCGCCGGCCCGCAAACTGCCGGGCTATCCGCCGGGTGATTTCCGATGCGTCCGCGGTCTGGCCGGCAACCCCGCAGTTGGGACAAAACGGTGCACCCATGGCCGAAAACAGCAGGCGCAGGTAATGGTACACCTCTGATAACGTGCCGGCCGTGGACATGGCCCCGGCCCGCGAAACCTTCTGCTCCAGGGCCACGGTGGGCGGCAGGGATGTGACCCGGTCCACGTCCGGCCGGGCCAGGGGCTGCATGTACTGCCGGGCATAGGCCGGCAGGCAGTCCAGGAACCGCTCCCGGCCCTCGGAATACAAAACGTCAAATGCCAGGGTGGACTTGCCGGACCCGCTCACCCCGGTCACGCATACCAGCTTGTTTTTCGGGATGTTTACCGAAACATCGGCCAGGTTGTGCTCCCGGGCCCCGAAAATCCCGATGTCCCGGCTTGCTTCGCCCGGCCGGAGACCCTTTGCCGGCGGGCGCGCCTTTTGCCCGACTGCCGTAGATTCCCGCAAGGCCTTGCCCGTGAGCGTGTCCAGCTTTGCGATCTCCGCGGGCGGTCCCTGCCCGACGATCCGCCCGCCGCGCTCTCCGCCTTCGGGCCCCATGTCAACGATCCAGTCCACGGACCGCGCCAGGTCCATGTCATGCTCGATCACCACAACGGAATGGCCCGCGTCTATCAGCTTCTGCAGCGCCCGGACCAGGTCTGCCACGTTATCCGGGTGCAGGCCGGTGGTGGGCTCGTCGAGCAAGAACAGCATGTTGTCCGCCTGGACGGCTTCTGCCAGGCGCCGGGCCAGCTTGAGGCGCTGGGCCTCGCCCCCGGAAAGCGTGGGCGCGGACTGGGACAGGGAGAGATACCCCAGCCCGATACTGATCAGGGGCTGAAGTGCCCGAACCACCTTCGGACGATCCGAAAACAGTTCGGCCACCTCCCGGGCGGGCATGGCAAGCACTTCGGCAATGTTGTACCCGCGGCACCGCACGTCCAGCACGTACGGCCGGAACCGCCGGCCGTCGCACCCCGGGCAGCGCACATACACGTCCGGCAGAAACTGTAGCTCCACCCGCTCGTATCCCGCGCCCTGGCAATGGGGGCACGCCCCGGCAGCGGTGTTAAAGGAAAACGCGGACTTTGACAGCCCGGCATTTTTGGCCTGGGCCGTGGCCGCAAACGCCGTGCGGATGGGATCGAGCACGTGCATGTAAGTGGCCGCGTTCATGCGGGCGTTCCTGGAAAGCGGGGCTTGATCCACCAGCACGGCACCGGAAACATGATGATCTCCGTCAATGTTTTCGCACCTGCCCGGTTCCATGACCTCCAGGCCCTTTTGCCGGCGAAGGTTCCGGTACAGCACATGGTCCACAAGGGTTGACTTGCCGGATCCGCTCACCCCGGTCACGCACACGAGCATGCCCAGGGGGATGTCAGCGGAAATGTCTGCCAGGTTGTGTTCGCTGGCGCCGCGGATGGTGAGCTTCTTTTTCCCGGGCCGGCGCCGGTGTCCGGGCTGCGGAATCTTCAGATCCCCCCGCAGGTAAACCGCGGTCCGGGAATTTTTGCGCCTGAGCAGCCCGGACAGCCTTCCCTGGTGCACCACGCGCCCGCCTTCGGCCCCGGGGCCCGGTCCCAGGTCAATTACCCGGTCGGCGCTTTTGATAAAAGCCGGATCGTGCTCCACCACCACCACGGCGTTTCCGTCTGCTGCCAGGCGGCCGAGCACCCCTGCCAGCCGGTGCTTGTCCGTGGGATGCAGGCCCACCGAGGGTTCATCGAGCACGTAGAGCGTGCTGGTCAGCGAGGTGCCCAGGGCCGTGGCCAGGGTGACCCGCTGGGTCTCGCCGCCGGACAGGGTCCGGGACTGCCGGCCCGGGCAAAGATATCCCAGCCCCACCTCGTCTAAAAGTCCCAGCCGATCCGAAATTTCCGAGATCAGCATCTGCGAGGCCTTGTCCGCGGAATCTTCTGCCTGGTCCCGGAAAAACGCCACGGCCCGCGCAATGGACATCTGCTGGATGTCCGCAAAATTTTTGCCCCACAGGTAAAACAGCAAGGACCGGGCTTTTAGCCTGCCGCCGCCGCAGTCCGGGCAGGTCAGGTACTGGCGGAAGCGCGACAGGTAAATGCGGGCATGCTTTTTATACCTGCGGTTTTCCAGCCACCCGAAAAAATCGGATATCCCGTACCAGGTGCCCTCGCCCTCCCATATCCGGCGGCGGGTGTCTTCGTCGAGGTCCTGCCAGGGCGTGTTTGTCGGCAGCTTCTTCTTGCGCATCCAGGCCATCAAGTCGCGCTGGCAGACCGAGTAGGTCGGGGTCTGAAAGGGCCGGATCGCGCCGTCTGCCACGCTCAGGCGCCTGTCCGGGATCACCAGGTCCGGGTCGATGCCCATGATCCGGCCGAACCCGTTGCAGGTTTCGCACGCCCCCACCGGGTTGTTAAACGAGAACATGGCCGGCACCGGCTCGGCGTAATCAATGCCGCAGTGCGCACAATGCAGGCCCTTGCTGAACCAGCGGGTTTCTTCCCGCTCCGGGAGATACACCGACATCTCCCCCCGGCCGAAACCCAGGGCCGCCTCCACCGAGTCCACGATCCGGCCCCGCCGGTCTGGCGCGATGCGCACCCGGTCGAGCACGACCATGACCGGGGCTCCGTTGCCATAGTCCAGGACAGCCTCCTCGATGCGCAGGGCGGCATCGCCTTCGAGCACCCGGGAAAAACCGGCCTGCTGCAGGGTTTCCCGCACGTCCGCGGCCCCGGCATTGCCGGCCGGCCGGGAAAAGCAGATCAGGGCGGTCTGCCCGTCTGCCGCGGCCAGCAGATTTTCGAATATCCCGCCCGGCGTGTCCCTGTGAACCGGCCGGCCGCAGCCCTGGCAATAAAGCACGGCCTCCCGGGCAAACAGGGAACGCAGGTAATCGTCCACCGAGGTGATCGTGCCCACTGTGGAACGCGAGGTCTGCACCGGCGCGGTCCGGCCGATGGCAATGGCGGGCAGCACGCCGTCGATCCGGTCGGCATCCGGCCGGTCCATGCGCTCCAGGAACTGCCGCGCATATGGGCTGAATGTTTCCACGTACCTGCGGTAGCCCTCTGCATACAGCACCTCGAATGCCAGAGAGGACTTGCCCGCCCCGGCCACCCCGGTCACCACGGTCACCGCGCCCACGGGCACGTTCACGGTAATATTTTTCAGATTGTTCTGCCGCGCGTTTTCAACGCGGATGGCTTCCATACGGCTCAAATATCGGCTCCTGCAGCGGATTTGACAATCCGGGCATAAAAATTTATTTTATCGCATTGGTTTAAATGATTGTCCAAAACCGATAGGCCTTTTTAGCCAACCTGTCAACATAACCGATTTTTTAATCGGTATCGGGTCTCGGTCTTTTTAATCGGGATCGGGTCTCGGGATCGGGATCGGGTCTCGATTTCTATACCGATACCGATATTGGCGGATCGGGCGGACACGCAGGTCCGCCCCTATATGATCACCTAAAACTTTCGAGGAGGCTGATGTGGATACCGGAAAAACCTACGAAGTCAAGGACATTTCTCTTGCAGACCAGGGCGCCAAAAACATGGAAATCGCCGAACTAAACATGGGGGCCCTGCTCGAGGTTCGCAAGCGCTTTTCCAAGGAACAGCCGCTTAAGGGTATCCGGGTCGGGCTGGCCCTGCACGTGACCAAGGAAACCGGCATCCTGGTGCGCACCCTGATCGCCGGCGGTGCGGACGTGGCCATCACCGGCTGCAACCCCCTTTCCACCCAGGATGACGTGGCCGCGGCCCTGGCCGAAGAAGGCGTCAAGGTCTGGGCCTACAAGGGCGAAAGCACGGAGGACTACTATCGCTACATCAACAACGTCATTGACTTCAAACCCCAGATCACCATTGATGACGGCTGCGACCTGGTCTCAGAGATCCACAAGAACCACGCCCACCTGATACCGGACATCATCTGCGGATGCGAGGAAACCACCACCGGCATCATCCGGCTCAAGGCCATGGAAAAAGACAATGTATTAAAATACCCCATGATCGCTGTCAACGACAACAAGACCAAGCACATGGTGGACAACTTCTACGGCACGGGCCAGTCCAGCGTTGACGGAATCCTGCGGGCCACCAACATGCTCTATGCCGGAAAGACCTTTGTGGTCTGCGGCTACGGAAGCTGCGGCAAGGGCGTGGCCACCCGCGCCAAGGGCCTGGGCTCCAACGTGATCGTCACCGAGGTGGACAATTTCCGGGCGCTTCAGGCGCACTACGACGGCTTCCGGGTCATGAAAATGGCAGATGCCGTTAAGATCGGCGATGTTTTCTGCACCGTGACCGGCAACAAGAACATCATCCGCCTGGAGCACATGAAGGAGATGAAAAACGGCGCCATCCTGGCCAACTCCGGCCACTTTGACAACGAGCTCCAGCTTCCCGCCCTGCGCGAGGCTGCCACCTCCCGCCGCCAGGTCCGGCCATTTATGGAGGAGTTCACGCTCGACGGTAAAAAGATCTTTGTGCTGGGCGAGGGACGGCTGGTCAACCTGGCCGCTGCCGAGGGCCACCCCAGCGAGGTCATGTCCACCTCGTTCTGCGGGCAGGCCCTGGCCTGCGAATACGGGGCGCAAAACCGGGGCAAGCTCGAAGCCAAGGTCCTGCAGCTGCCCGAGGAAATCGACGACCAGATCGCCGGACTCCAGCTCAAGGCCATGGGCGTGGAACTCGACGAATTGACCCAGGAACAGAAGGATTATCTGGATAGCTGGGAAGAAGGAACGTAAAAAAATCCCCTTTGAATCCATTTTCAAGAGGCTGGCGGGCGGGCGGGGATTTTGCCTTTATTGGCCCCCCGCCCGATTCATGCAGCAGCGATGTTTTGATCAATTTCAGGAAAAACGATAATATGAATCCAATACGCAAAGCGTCTTAAAGCTTAAAACCGGACTTTATGGAATCCGGCAAGTCCGCCTTTTCTGGTCGGGCGTGAAAAAAAGCGTGAAAAGATTATTGCGCCTGCCTGATCTACCCTGCGAAACACACCAAGTTATTGGTTTTACACAATTTTTTCCTGTACGGCCTGCGCTGTACGGATTGCACCGCACTTTTGCCGGGGACAAAAAACAGTTGAAATCACTGGACTTAAGATGCTATCAGTTTACAATTTCTTATTAAAAAAATATTTCGCTTTCATCAAAAACGGCATGATCTTTTAAGTAATGCACAAAACAGACAAGCATTCAACTGGGCAAACGCCCCGCCGGGATTTATTGCGGCGTCTGCCGGGGGTTGACGCCTTACTGGAAATGGCATCAAAAGACCCGGAACTGACCAAGGTCCCCCGATCTGTATTAAAAGGCGCCGTGCGCCGGGTGCTTGACGGAAGGCGAAACAGAATCCTCGAGCACGGGGAAGCGCTTACCGAGCAAGACCTTGACCCGGAAGCCATTTTTGCTGCTGTTCGCACCGAGATCCATGCTGCCATGGCCGAAAATCTGGCCCATGTCATCAATGCCACGGGCGTGGTGGTGCATACCAATCTCGGCCGGTCCCTGCTAAGCGGCAAGGCGATGGCACATGTGCAGGCGGCTGCCGCCGGGTATTCCAACCTGGAATTTGACCTGGCAACCGGCAGGCGGGGGTCGCGATACGAAATCGTAGAAGACCTCATCTGCGAGATCTCCGGGGCAGAGGCCGCCATGGTGGTCAACAACAATGCCGGGGCAGTATTGCTGTGCCTGGATACCGTGGCAAAAAACCGGGAGGTGATTGTTTCCCGGGGCGAGCTGGTGGAAATCGGCGGGTCTTTCCGGATCCCCGACGTTATGAGCAGAAGCGGGGCCGTGCTCCGGGAGGTGGGCACCACCAACCGCACGCACCCGGCCGATTACCAGGCTGCGATCAGCGAGAACACCGGCCTGCTGCTCAAGGTGCATACCAGCAATTACGAAATCTTGGGGTTTACCCGGAGCGTTTCCTTAAAGGAGCTGGTGGACCTGGGGGCGGATGCCGGGCTGCCGGTGATGGAGGACCTGGGCAGCGGGACGTTCGTGGATTTTTCCAGATACGGGCTGTCCAAGGAGCCCACGGTGCAGGCGTCCGTGACCGCAGGCGCGGACCTGGTGACCTTTTCCGGGGACAAGCTGCTGGGCGGACCCCAGGCCGGTGTGATCGTGGGGTCCAAAGCAATTATGGACCGGGTCAAGAAAAATCCCCTGACCCGGGCACTGCGTATTGACAAGCTCACCCTGGCGGCCCTGGAAAGCACGCTGCGGGCCTACCGCGACGAGGCTGCTGCCATGGAAGAGATTCCCACCCTGTACATGCTCACCTGCCCCGTGGCGGATATCGAAAAAAAGGCGGCGGACCTGGAAAAAGCCCTTGGCGAAATTGCCGATTCCAGGCTGAACTGCCGGGTGATGGATTCGGTGTCCCGGGCCGGGGGCGGTTCCCTGCCGATGCTGGAACTGCCGACAAAGTGTGTTGCAATCACGGTGGACGGGATCGGGGCTTCCAGGATTGACCAGGCGCTGCGCGGGCAGCGCCCGGCGGTTATCGGGCGGATTGAAAATGACGCGTTTCTTTTCGATTTAAGGACGGTGCAGGACGGGGAGATTGAAGGGATTGCCGGGGCGGTGAAGTACGTGATGGGTTATGCGTGATGCGTGATGCGTGATGGGTGTTGGGTGATGCGTGATGGACGGACAGGCAGGTCCAGCCATAGAGCGATGAATTCGTTTGGTTTCTGTGGGGGCGAACCTGTGTGTTCGCCCGAATAATCGGGTTCGGTATCGGTATCGGGTCTCGGTATCGGAATCGAAACCCGATACCGAGACCGAAACCCGATACCGATGATTGTGTAAATGGATAGGTGGTTGCGGAAAATCAGCCGGGAACTTTTATCAGGGAAATGGTTTATGAATGATCAGAGCGGGAAGGTAAAGCGGAGACAGACTACGAGCCAGGCGTTTTTACTGTCCAGGAGCGATATCAGCGAGCCTGTGGCAGATTACGGCACCCGGTCAGACGAGGCTGCGGCCTGGACCATCGAGGCCCTGACACGGTTTTTTCCGGATGTAATCGGACCGGGGCGGATTCTGGAAGCCGGCCTGGAGCAGGTGGCGGATGCGGACCGGTTTGCGGTCATGGCGATCCGGATTGATGATTTTCACCAGGCCGCTGAACCGGAATTCTTAATACAGGATACAGTCGGAATTGTCGATGAGGCCTGTTGGGAGAAAAACGGCATCTGGGGGATTATGGACTTAGACATGCTGACCTGTTTTCTGCCGGAAACCAGCGGGGATGGGTGCCTGGAAATTGCAGACCAGGTGCGCGAAAAGCTGGCGGAAACCAGAAATGAGACCGTGACCATCGGCATTGCCCAATACCCGGTTCTTGACTACGACAGGCAAAGCATTCTGAAAAATGCGCAGAAAGCCGTGGCCCATGCCGAGTTCTTCGGTCCGGACAGCCGGGTGGTGTTTGACGCGGTGAGCCTCAACATCAGCGGGGACAAGTATTACCAGGCCGGCGACATTGACGGCGCGGTAGCTGAATTCAAAAAGGCCCTGGAGATCGACCCTGAAAACGTCAACGTGCTAAACAGCCTGGGCGTGTGCCACGGGGTGCGCGAGCATTATGATGCGGCCCTGGAGTGTTTTCTGGAAGCCGCGCGGCTCGATCCCGAAGAAGTCATGCCGGTCTACAATGCCGGCTACGCGTGCATGTGCAAGGGGGATTATGACCGGGCCCTGAAGTTTTTCCACCAGGCCGAGGCCCTGGACAAAAACGTGTTCGAGGTGGCTTTTCAGGCGGGCCGGGTGTATCTGGAGACCGGCCAGTATATCCGGGCCAAAAAGCACCTGGAGGCGGCAGTGGAATTAAATTCCGGGTCAGCCGCGGCACAGCGCTACCTGGGGGACTGCTACATGGAGATTGACCGGGACGGGGATGCGGCAACCGCTTACAAGAACGTGCTCAAGATCCGCCCGGATGACGCAGAAGCCCTTTCCGCCCTTGGGTATCTGTACGAAATGCAAACCAGAAACGCGGACATCGCCCTGATGTTCTGCCAGCAGGCAGTCGAGATGGACCCGGACAACGCGCTTTTCCGGCACAGGCTGGGCCGGCTGTATTATAACCGCAACCGCTATGAAGAGGCGCTGGCCGAGTTTGAGGCTGCAAGGGAGCTGGGCGACGAGGCGTCTGCGGAGTATATTTCGATGCTCCGGGGCGGGGAGAAAAGCGTGATGGGTGATGGGTGATGGGTGATGGGTGATGGGCGGACACACAGGTCCGCCCGAATAATCGGGTTCGGTATCGGGATCGGGATCGGGATCGGTATCGAAACTATAATCGAGACCCGATAGCGATACCGATCCCGATAGCGATAGAGATTTCAGAGGGCTGTTGTGCAATGATTTTGGTGGATTATTTGTTGTTTTTTTTGTCGACCGAAGCTTTCTTATATAAAGGAGTTGTTTGAATGCCGATCTATGAATATCACTGTGATAAATGTGATCAAAAGTTTGAAACCCTGGTGCGGGGCGGCGAGGTGCCGGTGTGCCCGCAGTGCGGCAGCAGCGAAAACCTCCAGAAGCTGCTGTCTGCGTGCGGGTTTGTGAGCAAGGGCGCAGGCGGCGAGACCGTGAGCACGTCTGCGGGATCGTCCTGCGGAAGCTGTACATCCACGGGCTGTGCCGGTTGCGGCATATGAGCGGCCAAACCGTCCGCATCGGCACCCGCGGCAGCAAGCTGGCCCTGTGGCAGGCCAACTGGGTAAAAGACCGGATCGCAGAGCACCATCCGGAGTTCAATATCGAACTCGAGGTCATCAAGACCAGCGGGGACAAGATCACGGATGTGCCCCTGGCCAAGGTCGGGGGCAAGGGCCTGTTTGTCAAGGAGATCGAGGAGGCCCTGCTTGACGGCCGGATTCACCTGGCCGTGCACAGCATGAAGGACATGCCCGGCGAGATGCCCGAGGGTCTGCACATTGGCGCGATTCCCGTGCGGGAAACCCCTTATGACGTCCTGATTGCCAAGGAGGCGACCACGCTGGCCGAGCTGCCGCGCGGCGCGGCCGTGGGCACCAGCAGCCTGCGGCGGGCCTGCCAGGTGCTGCATTTCCGGCCGGATTTTGACGTGCGCCCCCTGCGGGGCAACATTGACACCCGCATCAAAAAACTCGCCACAGAAAGCCTGGACGCCGTAATCCTGGCGGCAGCCGGGGTCAAGCGCCTGGGCTACAATCATGAGATCAGCGCGCACCTGGACCCGGAAGTGGTACTGCCGGCCGTGGGCCAGGGCGCGCTGTGCATCCAGGCCCGGGAAAACGACCCGGAGACCGCCGGCCTGCTGGCTGAAATCCATCACCCGGAAACCGCGTGCACGGTACTGGCAGAGCGGGCGTTTTTAAAGCGCCTGCAGGGGGGATGCCAGGTGCCGATTGCGGCTTTTGCCGTGCTTTCAGACGGTGATCTGGCGCTTAACGGCATGGTGGCGGAAACCGACGGCTCGGTCATGCTCAGAGAACAGATCACGGGTTCGGCAGAAGACCCTGAATCCCTTGGAATCGCCCTGGCAGACCGCCTGATTGCGCGCGGCGCCGGGGATATCGTGCAACGCCTTATTGAAGAAGCCCAACAGTCATGAATGGAATTGTTTACCTGATCGGCGCCGGTCCCGGGGATCCCGGGCTGGTGACAAAAAAGGGGATCGCGTGCATTGCCGCGGCAGACACGGTGGTATACGACTACCTGGCATCCGCGGAGCTGCTCAAGTACGCAAGAGATGATGCCGAGCTGATTTACGTGGGCAAAAAGGGCGGGGACCACACCCTGAGCCAGGACGGGATCAACGCCCTGCTGGTGGAAAAGGCGGGGGCTGGAAACGCGGTGGCGCGCTTAAAAGGCGGGGACCCGTTTATCTTCGGCCGGGGGGGCGAGGAAATCGAGGAACTGGTCGCAGCCGGCCTGGCCTTCGAGGTGGTGCCGGGCGTGACCTCTGCGGTGGCCGCGCCCGCGTATGCGGGCATTCCCCTGACCCACCGGCAGTTTGCCTCGTGCGTGACATTTATCACCGGGCACGAGGATCCCAACAAGACCGATTCCATGATCAACTGGGATGCGCTGGCTGCCACCGGCGGCACCCTGGTTTTCCTGATGGGCGTGAAAAACCTGCCCAACATCACCCGCAGGCTGGTGGAAGCAGGCATGGACAAGCAGACGCCGGCCGCGCTGGTGCGGTGGGGCACCACGCCGGATCAGCAGTCCGTGTCCGGCACCGTGGAGACGATTTATGATAACGTACAGGCAGCCGGGCTCAAGCCGCCATGTATCATCGTGATCGGGGAGGTGGTCCAACTCCGGGAAAAAATGCAGTGGTTTGAAAAACGCCCCTTGTTCGGCAAGCGCATCGTGGTGACCCGGGCCAGAAAACAGGCCAGCGACCTGGTGGAAAAGCTCTCTGACCTGGGGGCGGCCTGCCTGGAGGTGCCGGCCATTGAAATCGTGGCGCCCGCGGATCTCGGCCCGCTGGATGCGGCGGTCAAAGCCGTTTCGGATTACGACTGGCTGGTATTTACCAGTGTGAACGGGGTGGACGTTTTTTTTGACCGGCTGCGGGCTTCGGGAAAAGACACCCGGGCCCTGGGCCGGATCAAAACCGCGGCCATCGGGCCGGCCACTGCGCAGCGGATGGCCGACAACGGGCTGAACGCCGATATCGTGCCGGACAGCTACCGGGCCGAATCCGTGGTTTCGGCTTTTGAAAACCAGGACGTGGCCGGAAAAAAGATCCTCCTGCCCCGGGCCGAAGGCGCCCGGCCGGTACTGCCGGTGGAACTTTCAAACATGGGGGCCATTGTCGACGAGGTGATCTCCTACCGGGCCGTGCAGGGCACGGCCGGGGCAGAGCAGCTCGCTGCACAGTTAAAAGCCGGCGAAATCGACATGGTCACGTTTACCAGTTCTTCCACGGTACGAAACTTCATGGCCCTGCTGGACGAATCCGGGGCAAAGGAAATGCTCTCCGGGGTCACCATTGCGGCCATCGGGCCGATTACGGCCGAAACGGCAGCGGAAATGGGTGTTCAGGCGGACGTGGTGGCAGATACATATACGATTGAGGGGTTGTGTGAAGCGATCGTAGAGAACTACAGAGTTCCGGGTGATGCGTAATCGGTATCGGGTCTCGGTATCGAAATCGAGACCCGATACCGATACCGATACCGATTATGGAAGGATTATTCTATCGCATCATACCGGCACGCATCAAAACAGGAAAGGCACTGGATACATTTTTCCTTGTCAATGGAAGCCACTTCCTTTTTCTGCCAGGAGATCGCGCCGGTGGGGCAGGCCTTGTAGCACATGCCGCACTTCTTGCACTTATCCGGGTTGACCTCGAATTTCAGCAGCGCGGCACAGCGCTTGGCCGGGCAGCGCTTTTCATAGACATGGGCGTCGTATTCGTCCCGGAAATACCGCAGGGTGGAAAGCACCGGATTCGGGGCGGTCTGGCCCAGCCCGCACAACGATGACGTCTTGATCACCTCGCAAAGATCTTCCAGGATCTCTATGTCTCCCGGCTCGCCGTTACCCGAGGTGATTTTGTCGAGGATTTCCAAAATCCGGCGGGTACCTTCGCGGCAGGGGGTGCACTTGCCGCAGGATTCTTCCTGGATAAAATCCATGAAAAACCGGGCCATATCCACCATGCAGGTTTTTTCATCCATGACGATCACCCCGCCCGATCCCATGATCGCGCCGACCTTGGCGATTTCCTCGTAGTCCACCGGGGTGTCCAGGTATTTTTCCGGCACGCAGCCGCCGGAGGGGCCGCCAAGCTGGACGGCCTTGAACTTGCGCTTCTTCGGGATGCCGCCGCCGATGTCAAATATCATCTTGCGCAGGGTAATGCCCATGGGCACCTCCACCAGGCCGATGTTGTTGACATCCCCGGATATGGCAAACACCTTGGTGCCCTTGGAGGACTCGGTGCCCACACTGGCATACCACTGGCCGCCGTTTAAAATAATCTGGCCCACGTTGGCCAGGGTTTCCACGTTATTGAGCACCGTGGGCCGGTCCCAGAGGCCCTTGTTTGCGGGAAAAGGCGGGCGGGGGCGCGGCATGCCCCGCTTGCCTTCGATCGATCGCATCAGGGCGGTTTCCTCGCCGCATACGAAAGCCCCGGCGCCCTGGTAGATGTCGATGTCAAAATCAAAACCGCTGTCCAGGATGTTTTCCCCCAGAAGGCCGTACTCCCGGGCCTTTTCAATGGCCAGGCCCAGCCGCTCGATGGCCAGGGGATATTCGGTGCGGCAGTAGATGTATCCCTGGCTTGCGCCGATGGCGCGGGCGGCAATGATCATGCCCTCGAGCACCGCGTGGGGATCGGCTTCCAGGATGCTGCGATCCATGAACGCGCCCGGGTCGCCCTCGTCCGCATTGCACAAAACATACTTGATATCGCCTTGGGCCTTTGCGGCAAACCCCCATTTCACGCCCGTGGGAAATCCCGCGCCGCCGCGGCCGCGCAGTCCGGAAGTTTTCACCTCCTCGATGATTTGCTCGGGCGTGAGTTCATTGACCGCCCGGGCCATGCCGAAATACCCGTCCCGGGCAATGTATTCGTCAATGCTTTCCGGGTCGATCTGGCCCTTGTTGCGCATGGCCCAGAACATCTGGTTGGCAAAAAACGGGATGTCCGACATGATGGGGATGGTTTCCTTGGAGGCCGGCTCCTTGTAGAGCAGTCGCTTAACCGGGCGCCCCTTTAAGAAATGCTCCTCCACGAGTTCTTCCACGTCCCCGGGATGAAGCTGCTGATAGAAAATGCCTTCCGGCTGAACCAGCATGACCGGGCCCACTGCGCAAAACCCGTTGCACCCGGTTTCAATGATGCGGATTTCCCGGTCCAGGTTCTGGCGCTCGAGTTCGGCCTCAAGCGCTTTCTTGAACTCACTGCTTCCGCTGGCATGACAACCCGTGCCGCCGCACAGCATCAGGTCTATTCTGTGCTGGTTCATATTTTCTCCGAAAAATGTGGTTATGTGATTAATCCAAATCCAAATCGGTATCGAGATCGGGATCGGGATCGGGATCGGGATCGGGATCGGGATCCGTATCGGAATCGGAATCGAGACCCGATCCCGATACCGATAGCGATAGCGATTATGGGATCATTCATACTTCTCCAGAATCTCCAGGGCCTGGTCCGGCTTGACGCCGCCGTAGGTGTCCTGGTCCACGACAACCACCGGCGCCAGGCCGCAGGCACCCAGGCACCGGACGGCTTCCAGGGAAAACCTGCGGTCCTCGGTGGTTTCCCCCGGGTTGATGCCGTATGTCCGGCTGACCCGGTTTACGACTTCCTTGCCGCCCTTGACATAACAGGCTGTCCCCATGCAGGCGCGGATTGTGTGCCGACCCCTGGGGGTGAGGGAAAAAAGGGAATAAAACGTGGCCACGCCGTAAACATCGCTGCGGGGAAGATTAAGGCCCCGGCTGATGTAGTCGATCAGTTCAACCGGGAGATAACCCACCACGTCTTGGCACATGCGAAGAACCGGGATAACGGCGCCGGGGGTGTTCTTATGGGACGCGATAATTTCATCGATGCGCTGGTTCATCTCCGGGGTGATATCCGGGTGGGAAAGCATCATGGAACTCCTTTACCATGCGTGTCTGAAAAATCAGAATAAATTGCCAGACTTGCTCGAAAAAGAAAGAATGAATATGTCACAATCCGGCGGAATTGTCAATTGTGGGTTATGGGTTGTAGGGACGGACCTGTGTGTCCGCCCGATAAATCGGTATCGGTATCGGTATCGGTATCGGGTCTCGATTTCGATACCGATAGCGATACCGATCCGGGGGAAGGGCAACAATTTATTGACAATTACCGGGGCTGTTTATATTTTAAAAGTAGAAACAGGTTGATACACCTCCGGGGCCACTTTCCACAAAAAAAAGAGCTGCATGCCGATGAAACTTTCCGAACTGATCGATACGATAGACGCAGTTGTCATTGCCGGGGAGGATACCCTCGACTTGAACATCGAGCGTATCGGCGCCAGCGACATGATGAGCGATATCCTCGCGGCAAACCTGGGTACCAGCAGTATGCTTTTAACCGGCCTGACCAACGTGCAGTCCATTAAAACTGCCGTGATTGCCGGTGTCGAGGCCATCCTGTTTGTCCGCAACAAGCGGCCGCCCCAGGAAGTCGTTGATACGGCAAACTCCCATGGCATTCCCCTGCTGACGTGTCCGTATTCGATGTTTGTCACCAGCGGGCGCCTGTACGCACAGGGATTGACCGGGCTGAACGGATTGAGGTAAATGGCGGCGCTGAAAAAAAACTTTCAGCTCAAAAGCCGGGATTTCATCCATGCAGGCGAGGCCTCCATCTCCGTGCAGAACATGCTCAAGCAGATCGGCATCGCGCCCGCGCTGATCCGGCGCGTGGCCATCTGCGCATACGAAGGGGAAATGAACGCGGTGATGCACGGCGAAAACGGAAACTTCCGCATAGAGGTCAACACCGATAAAATCATCCTGGACATCTCTGACGAAGGGCCCGGAATTGAAGATATTGAAAAAGCCATGGAAAAAGGGTTTTCCACGGCCAGCGAGGAGTACCGGGAAATGGGCTTTGGCGCCGGAATGGGACTGCCGAACATTGAGACCAATTCCGACCGCCTGGACATTGAATCCGAAAAGGGGCAAGGCACAAGGGTGGTGATGCATTTTTCGCTGTCCCCCGGGTCCCGGGAAAATGAAACAGGGCAAAGCGCATGATCGGGGAATATGTAACATTCCAGATCGATAAATGCACGGGCTGCGCACACTGTGTAAAAGCCTGTCCCACCCGGGCCATCCGCATCCGGGGCCACAAGGCCGTCCACTATCCGGATCTGTGCATCGGTTGCGGCGAATGCCTCCGGGTATGCCCGGAAGGGGTGATCCAGTCCAACGTCGAATCCCGGTTTCCGCTTGACAAGGACAAAACCAATGCGGCAATTATCTCGCCGGCGCTTTATTCCCAGTTTCCGGATACCATGCCGTGCGATGTGCTCCGGGCGGTCAAGGAAATGGGCTTTGACCACGTGGTGGATCTTTCCTTTCACCTGGAAATGTTTCAATTCGCAGTGGAGCGGTTTATCGCGCAAAACCGGGAGACCCGACAGGCCCCGTTTCCGCTGATCTCGCCCATATGCCCGGTGGTGATCCGGCTCATCGCGCTCAAGCACCCGACACTGCTGGACAATATCCTGCCGATCCGCCGGCCGGCGGTCATGGTCGCAGATGACGTGCGAAAAAAGCTGCAGTCCATACATCACATCACCGGCTCCGAGATCGAGATCTTCCACATCACCCCCTGCCCCTCCAAGGCGCTGTCCCAGGAGATGGTGCTCAAGGACGAGATTGGATCCGTGGACCGCACCATCGGCATCAATGCCGTCTATCCGGGGCTTTGCAAGCACGTGGAAAACATCCGGGAAATGGAGCTCGACATTTACGATACCGACCCGTTTGCCAACATCCCCAATGCCCGGGGACCCATGTGGTCCAAGTCCGGCGGGGAGATCAATCCCCTGCGCAATGAAGGCCTGCTTGCGGTTTCCGGGTTAAGGGAGGTCCGCAACTGCCTCGAGAAAATCGAGATGGGCGTTTTTGATGAAATGAATTACATTGAACTTCGGGTTTGCCCGCAGGGATGTCTCGGCGGCCCGCTGACCGCCGTGGACCGCCATATGGCCAAGCAGACCGTACAAAAGCTGGTGCGCACATTCGGTGTCAACCGGCGCCTGCCCCCATACAAACTCCAGCGGCTCTACCACCGGGGTTGGTTTTTTGCCAATATCCGGCCCTCGGATTTTACCGATTATTACCCGGATCAGCGGCAGTCGCTGACCATTGATCAAATACAGGAAATCGAAAATCTGCTGTCGCTGCTGCCGGGAATCGATTGCGCGATCTGCGGCGCGCCGGACTGCCACACCTTTGCCGAAGACTTGGTTCGCGGCATTGCCGAACGCAGTGATTGCTTCAGACTTCGCGAAATTGACAACAGCAAGGACGACAATACATCGGTTCCTGATGAATAGTGGCGGACACGCAGGTCCGCCACTACGATGGTAAATGGTAATACGTTACATTCTATGCGGGCATGTAGGGGTGGACCTGCGTGTCCACCCCCGGCAGGATCGGCAAATACCTGCAATACTTTACGTACCGAAGAATTGAGGCGCTTATGAAAACCCAGGACTTGATCGACCAGTTCGGACTCACTGCCGCGGCCGGTAAAGCGGGCACAGACCGGGAAATCGCCGGCGGCTATTGCGGCGACCTGCTCAGCGAGGTCATGGCCAATGCCCCGATCGGGTGCGTCTGGATGACCATCCAGGTTCATCAGAACATCGTGGCAGTGGCCGTGCTCCGGGAGATGGCCGCCATCGTTCTTGCCATGGACAACCAGCCGGATCCGGAAACCTGCGAGAAAGCTGACCGGGAAAAAATCCCCATTCTGCTCTACAGCGGAACTTCCTACGAACTGGCCGGAAAACTCTACGCCGCAGGCATTGTCAACGAAACCGCAGGCAAATGAACCCGCCCCGGGCAACACAAGCGCTCAAGCACTTCCGGGCAGATACCCATATCCACACCTGCCTTTCCCCGTGCGGCGACCTGGAAATGGGGCCGCGGGACATCGCGGCGCAAAGCCGGCATGTGGGCCTTGACATGATCGCCGTATGCGACCATAATTCGGCTGAAAACGCCGGGGAGGTAATGCGGGCCGGGGATCGTGTCGGGCTTGCGGTTTTTCCGGGCATGGAAATCTGTTCCAGGGAGGAAGTCCACGTGGTGGCTCTGTTTGAAACCCTGGAAGCGGCGCATCAAATGCAGGAATTCGTCTACGCCCGCCTGCCTGGGGAAAATCAGCGCGAAGTCTGGGGCGAGCAGATCGTGGCCAATGAGAAAAACGAGGTCCTGGGGGAAAACCACCGCCTGCTCATCGGGGCGACCACCATGAACCTGTATGAAATCGTCGCGCAGGTGCACGCCTGCGGCGGACTGTGCATCGCATCGCACGTGGACCGGCCGGCATACAGCCTCATCGGCAACCTGGGCTTTATTCCGCCGGATCTTGACATTGACGGCATCGAGGTTTCCTTTCGGGTGCCGCTTTGCCGGGCCCGGCAAAGTGTAAACGGCATAGCCGGGTACCCGTGCGTGACCGCGTCAGACGCTCATTTTTTAAAGGATATCGGCCGCGCGTGGTACGGGCTGCAGATGGCCTCGCCCTGCTTTGCAGAGCTGCGCATGGCGCTTAAGGGAGAAAACGGCCGAAAGATCATCGCAAATTGAAGGAACTGGCGCTCCACATTCTGGATGTGGCGGAAAACGGCATCACCGCCGGCGCGGACCGGATCTGCATCACGGTAAAGCAGGACCCGGCGCAAAACCGCATGGAGATCTCCATTGCGGATAATGGCCGGGGCGTACCCGAAGACGTTATGAATCGGATCACCGACCCGTTTTACACCACCCGGACCACCCGGCGGGTGGGGCTGGGCCTGTCGCTTTTTGAAAACACGGCCCGCAGGTGCGGGGGATCCATGACAATCGATTCCGAACCCGGCCGGGGCACCCGGGTGACCGCCACTTTTGTCCATGACCATATTGACCGGCCGCCCCTGGGAGACATGGCCGGGACCCTGATGACCCTGATTTACAGCAACCCGGAGGGAGATATCGTCTACAGATACCAATCCGAAGGCGAAGAAATTGTCATTGACACCAAAGCGGTGCGGGAACAATTCGGAAACCGGCCGATCACGGATCCGCAGGTTTTCCGGCACCTGATGGAAAAGATCAAACAAATCAAAACAGAGAGGTAAAAATGGCCAAACTGACCATAGACGACCTGAAAAAAATCAAGGAACAGACCTCGGAAGAAACCTCATTGCGCCACGGCGCGGCAAATGTTAAAATAACCGTGCACATGGGAACTTGCGGAATCGCCGCCGGCGCCCGGGAAGTGATGAACGCGCTGATGGAGGAAATGGGACAGACAGAGCGCCAGGATATCCGCGTGATGGCCTCGGCCTGCCTGGGCATGTGCAGCAGCGAGCCCAACGTGACCGTGGAGGTCGAGGGCGAAGAACCCATTGTTTACCAGCACATGGATGCCAACAAGATGCGGCAGGTCTTCCGGCGCCACGTCCTGGAAGGCGAAGTCCAGACCGACTTTGCACTTGCGCGGGGATAAAAATTTTCGCAAAAAAATGCGGACAGCCATTGACAATCGTAAAACCGCTCACGGGAGGTGTGAATGCCAGAGCAGCCAAAAGAAATTCTGCAGCAGACAGAAGCATTTCAGCAATTGACCGGGCAGGAACTGGCCCCTATCGAGGAGTTCAGCGAGCTTCGCAGCTTTACCAGGGGACACCGCCTGTTCCAGGACGGCGGGTCTGCCGCAAGCCTGTGGGTGCTTTCCGAGGGAACAGTCGATCTGCGTTTTGAATTGCCCGGCGGACGGGAAACCTCCGACGAACAGACCATTTCCACGCTGGGGGAAAACCAGATTTTCGGCTGGTCCAGCATGATTCCGCCATACAAATACAAGCTATCGGCCTACTGCATTTCAAATCAATGCCGGCTCCTGGTTATCGACGCCGGAAAGCTGATGGAATATTTCCGCGCGCATCCGGATATCGGCTACCGGGTGACTTCCGGCATGATCCGGGTGGTGGGCAAACGATTCCAGCAGCTTCAGGCATCAGCCGGACAGGCTGCCTTTGCCGGGGCCAGGGTGACCGTGCACATGGGCACGTGCGGGATTGCCGCCGGGGCGCGCGAGGTCATGAAGGCCCTGTCAGAGGAAGTGGCCGGCTCGATCCGGCAGAATGTCCAGGTAACCACCGGCGGGTGTCTCGGCTTCTGCAGAAGCGAGCCCAATGTCACGGTCCACCTCCAGGACCAGGAACCGGTGATCTATCAGCACATGGATGAAAAAAAGATGCGCCGGGTATTTGCAGAACACGTGATCGGGGGCAGGGTCCAGGACGACCTTGTGCTCCATGGAGGTCAATCATGCTGAAGCAGGAATTTCTCGAAAACACGGCACCATTTAACGACCTGACCGACGAGCAGCTGGCGGCCATCGCAGAAACCGCCGAACTGGTGGAATGCAGAAACGGAGACCGCATCTTTGCTCATGGCGCGGATGCCAAGGACCTGTGGATCGTGGTGGAGGGAGAGGTCAAGCTCTGCGCAGAGCTTTCAGAAAACGGAACACCGATGGAACAGATGGCGTTTATGTCCGCCGCCCAGGCCTTTGGATGGACCTGTTTTGTGCCCCCTTACAAATACCAGCTTTCCGGCTACTGCGCCTCCAGGCGATGCCGGCTGATCCGGCTGCCAAAAGACGAACTGCTACGGTTCTGCGAAAAAGCACCGGAAGTGGGATTTGCAATCATGCAATACACCCTGTGCGCCGTGGGCACCCAGTTCCAGGAACTCCAGGACGAACTGGCAAAACAGCGGGGACATGAGATTATGAATCGGTGGTAAAATAATCGGGATCGGGATCGATATCGGGATCGGGATCGGGATCGAAAAGCAATGGCACTGGGACACGAAAAACTTGACGTTTATCGCCTTGCAATAGAATATGCAGCATGGGTCTATGAAAAAGCCGAAACTCTCAATGGAATCCATCGGCAGGCACGGGATCAATGGCTTCGTGCCAGTCAATCAATTCCGCTTAACATAGCGGAAGGCAACGGCAGGGTTTCTGAGCCGGATCGCAGACGGTTCTTCGAGGTCGCGCGCGGATCCGCACTGGAATGCGCTGCAATACAGGATATCCTGGTCGCTGGCAAAGCATTGAGCACCCAAGAAAACAAAGCGCATAAAGCTGAACTGGATCGAATGGCCGCAATGCTGAGTCGGCTGGGGAAAAGAGGCTACCAGGTAAAAGAAAATCCGGCGGAATACGGAAGTTTCCCGTTGAGCTTCGATTTCGATAGCAATTTCGATACCGATAGCGATACCGATACCGATAGCGACAGCAATACCGATACCAACCTAGGCGGCCGCCCGTGACAGCTTGACCGCGCAGACCTTGTATTCCGGGATCTTGGAGACCG
>JBKHJS010000129.1:0-6660 GCA_046537995.1 Desulfobacterales bacterium | reverse complement strand
CGGCAGATGGCCGGTTACCTGGACAAAAAGCGGGCGGGAAACTAGTCGATCCAGTTCAGGGTGCGGTCTACCGCCTTTTTCCAGCTCTTGATGTCCTTTTGACGTTCTTCTTCGGACATCTGCGGCTTCCAGGTTTTGTCCAGTTTCCAGTTGTCCTTGAGTTCCTCGATGCCGCCGGCAAATCCGCTGGCCAGAGCCGCTGCGGATGCCGCGCCCAGGGCGGTGGTTTCCGTAATTCTCGGCCGGACCACGGGAAGGCCAAGAATGTCGGCCTGAAACTGCATGAGCAGCTCGTTTACCACCATGCCGCCGTCCACTCGCAGACTGCTCATTTTCACGCCCGAGTCCTTTTCCATGGCCTCGGCCACGTCCAGGGTCTGGTAGGCCACGGCTTCCAGCACCGCCCGGGCGATATGCCCCCGGTTGATATAGCGGGTCAGTCCCACGATCACGCCCCGGGCGTCCGAGCGCCAGTACGGGGCAAACAGCCCGGAAAACGCCGGAACGATGTAAGCCCCGCCGTTGTCTGCCACGCTTTTTGCCAGGGGTTCGATTTCAGCGGCATGCTCGATAAACGCCAGGTTGTCGCGCAGCCACTGGACCAGGGCGCCGGCCACGGCAATGGAGCCTTCCAGGCAATAGACCGGTTTTTCGCCCCGGACCTGGTAGGCCAGCGTGGTGAGCATGCCGTGGCTGCTGTGCACGGCCTCGGTGCCGGTGTTTAAAAGCAGAAAACACCCGGTGCCGTATGTGTTTTTGGCATCGCCCACATCAAAGCAGGCCTGGCCGACCAGGGCGGCCTGCTGATCTCCCAGGGCGCCGCAAACCGGTATTTCCGCGCCAAACGGACCGTCTTTTCGCGTGGTGCCCCAGGTCTCGGAATCAATTGAGGGTACGATGCGCGGCAGTATTTCGGCCGGGATGTTTAAGTCCCGCAGGATCTGCTCGTCCCAGCAAAGGGTTTCAATGTTCATGAGTATGGTGCGGCTGGCATTGCTCACGTCGGTGACGTGGGAACCGTTGTCCGGCCCCCCGGTCAGCCACCAGATGATCCAGGATTCAACCGTGCCGAACAGGGCATCGCCCTTTTCCGCGCCTTTGCGCGCATCTTCCGAATTGTCCAGGATCCAGCGCAGCTTGGGACCGGCAAAATAGGTGGAAAGCGGAAGGCCGGTCTTGTCCCGGAACCGGTTCTGGCCGCCGTCTTCTGCCAGCTTGCGGCACATTTCATCGGTGCGCGTGTCCTGCCAGACGATTGCATTCATGTAGGGCTGCCCGGTGTTTCTGTCCCATATCAGCGTGGTTTCGCGCTGGTTGGTAATGCCGATGGCCTTTATGTCGTTGCCGGTCAGCCCGGTCCTGGCCAGTGCGCCGCGGATCACGTCCCCGGTGTTATGCCATATTTCCATGGGATCGTGTTCCACCCAGCCGGGCTTTGGAAAGATCTGCTCGTGTTCCTTCTGGTAAGATCCCACGATCCGGCCCCGCCGGTCAAAGACGATAAAGCGGTTGCTCGTGGTGCCAAGATCCAAAGCGCCGATATACTCGCCCATGCCAGATCCTCCTTCTGGTTAAATTTGATAAGCCTGTAAAAAGTCTTTTTTTACAGGCAGTGTTAAGTTTTAAGTGATTAAGTGGTTACGTAAAATCATAATGTTATATTTTAACCGCTTGACGGGTATAAGCATTTTTAAGATTTTTTACGAAACCGTCAAATTTCCGGCCCTGTTTTTTATCATTTTATTTTACCTAAATTGAGCGATTTTTAAGTTTATCATAAATAAGGCGTTTGGCCCAACGCCAGAAAATCGCTGCATGCATTTACCGCGCGGTAGGCCGTGGCAATTGCCAGCCCGCTGCCGCATTTCTGGCGCATCCAGTCCTGGTGGGCCAGAATGGAGCCGGCGGCAAAAAGACCGGCCCGGGTTACACGGCCGTCTGTATCAACCGGCCGGAAATTGTCGTCTACAGCAAGGCCTGCCTGGTTTACAGGATGGCCTTCGGGGTGCAGCAGATCCTTGTGATGCCATGCAGCCCGGCGCGGCGGCTGAACCACGGGCAGGTCGAAAATGGTTTCCCGGATGCCGCCTCTGTCTGCATGCAGCCCCTTGCCGAAAAACCGCCCGCTGCACAGGATTGCGCTGCGCGCGGCAACCCGCCGGCATCCGGCTTCGTTTCCCACCGTAAAGATCCATCCGCGATCTGCCGAGCCGGCAACATCACACACTGCGTGCTGGAAAAAGGTATGTATGCCCATGGCGCGCAGTTGGTATTCGAATTTTTCCTGCAGGCGCAGTCCGGTCGCCGCAGGCAGCATAGTGGGGATTTCAAAAACCGGCACGCCCAGGCCCCGTTCCAGGTCGTCTGCCACCTCCAGGGTGCGGGAGATGCCCAGTACTGCAGGAAAAGCAACGATTTGGGCATCGCCGAGCAGGGGCAAGACGGTGTCAACCAGTTTCCGGCGGTTTGCCGGCGCCTCCAGGGCCCGTGCCATGCGCTCGGTATAAAGCTCGCCCGAGGTGCCGGGAAAATCGGTACGCACCGGCCGCAATTTCGGCCAGGACGGTGCAAGGCTTTGAGCAATCTGCCGGCCGGAAAAGCCCTTGAGCCCCTTGAAATCCACCAGCAGGCACGGTTTTTGTTCGGCCCGGGCCGCCGGGCCTTTGGCCATGGTATGGGGCAGGGCATAGGTGGGCTTGATGGTTCCGGCCGGTGTGATCATGTGCATGTTTTTTTCCGCATGACAGAAGTGCGGATACCCGCTTTTTTCCAGGAATGTCAACATGCTCCGGACGGCGGTTTGAATCTCTGTAATTTCCATGCGGGCGTAAGGGTGGTCGGGTTGGTCCCGGCGCAGCCGGGAGATTCCCTGCCAGGGATTGTCCACGATTTGCCCCCCTGATGCGGGGTGTACGCCGAGCACGTCGATCAGGCCGCTGGCAAAGCCGAGCTGCCCGGCCTGCCCTGCCTGAACCGTCTTTATGTTGTGCTCTGCGGCAAACAGGGCTGCCGCCATACCGGCCATGCCGGTGCCGATGATCATGAGATCGCAGGTGATGTCAACTTCCCGGCTGTTCATGTCATTTCCGTTTCACAGTTCAATGGAAAAAAGCCCGCAGTGCATGGCCTCGAGCAGTTCGGCCTGGGCCAGGGACCTGTTCCACAGCAGGGGCTGCTGCCCCCGCCACCGTTCCCGCAGAAACGCGCGCAACTCGTCAATCCCCTGCCTGTTTTCCAGGTGGCCTTGATCGTAGAGGAAGGCCGCCAGGCGCTGGCTGCAAAATGTGCCCTGGCATGGGCCTTTGCCGATGCGGCTGCGCAGCCCGATTGCCCTGAGATCCGGTCGCCCCTCCTGGGCGTGGATGCTTTCCACGATTTCAGTGACAATACTTTCAGGCACCATTTCGCATTCGCACAGAAGCACGTCTTTGGCCGTGCTTTTGCGCAGCCACGTATCCGGGGCCAGGCCCGGTTCTGTCCACTTGGCCTCCACCGTATCGGGCAGGGGTTCGCTGCGGGTCCGGCAGGGTTCCTGAATGCCGAGCCGCCGGCATACGCGGTCGGCTGTTTTTTCCGCCATCAGGCGGTAGGTGGTCAGCTTGCCGCCGGTGATGGTGATAAAGTTTTCGATTTTTTCCGGCTGCCGGGCGTGTTCGATGAGTTCATAGCCCCGGCTTACGCTGCGGTCATCCGGGTGCTCATCTCTTCTCCTGTTGTCTGCGGGCAGGGGGCGCACGCCGCAGTAGGCGCGGATATACCGGGTGGTGGCCAGTTCCGGAATCATGGCAGCACCCTGGTCGATGATGTCATCGATTTCCCGGATTTCCGGGTATATCTTATCCGGTGAATCCACGCGGCAGGAACTCGTGCCCAGAATGGACACCGTGCCCCCGGGTACCAGGATGTCTCCGTCTGTGGGCATGCGCAGGCGATTTACCACCCGCCGGGCAATCCGGCTTTGGGTGACCAGCAGGCTGCCCTTGGAATAGTGCATTCGGATTTGCGTGCCTGCCAGTCCGGCAATGATACCCGCCCAGGCGCCTGCTGCATTGACCACCACTTCGGCCTCGATGTGCCGGGTCTGGCCGGTGAGTTCATCGAGGACTTTTGTGTGGCGGATACCCCTGTTTGTGATATCAAAGCCGGTGACCCGGCTGTAGCGCAGCAGGCGGCAGCCCTGCTGCCGGGCGTGAGCGATGTTGTCCAGGGAGAGCTTGAAGGGGTCAATGGCGGCATCATCGACTTTAAATGCAGCGATCAGCCCGCGGGAAAGGCCCGGTTCCATTTGCCGGGCTTCTTTCAAATCCAGGGCCCGGACCGGGATTCCGCATTGTCTGCAGCGTTCCGGAAAATCGGCCGCGTATTTTTCATCATCGCCTGCCACGGCTGCAAATATCCCGCCGGTTTGTTCAATGCAGTGTGGTGCCATGGATTTGAGCAGGCGGTTTTCCCTGTGACATTCCCGGGCCGCGGCCGGATCGGAAACAATGTAGCGGGCACCGCTGTGCAAAAGCCCGTGGTTCCCGCCCGAGGCCCCGGCATTGATATCCCGTTTTTCAACAACAATACAGGATACGCCCCGCAGGGCAAGGTCTCTGGCCAGTCCGGTGCCGGTGACGCCGGCGCCGATGATCAGCACCTGGGTTTGCATCCGGGTCCTCCTGTTCCGGGCGGTATTCAACGGCGTTTTCCGCTGTGCGTGGTGCATGCGGGTTTTTGCTTGTGAAAACCGTTCCGGGATGGTACTTTAAAAGAAAAATAATGTTGATAATACCACAATAAATCCTGGAATGTCACGAGTAAATTTTCGAAACTGAAAGAATTTTATTCGTTTTGTTACATCAGTTTTTGCGACTTTTCGGTTTCTTGTTTACGCGTCCCCGGAGGTTTCATGTCAGAACATGCATCCTATAATCCGAATGATCCGGCAGCTCCGGCCAATGCATCGAACAAGCGTATGAGCCCCGCCGATCGCCATGACCGTATCCAGAAAATCGTACAGAGTCAGGGGTTTGTTACAATAGAATACCTGGCCCGGGAGTTTGCCGTGACCCCGCAAACCATTCGCCGGGATATTAACGTGCTGAGCAAGGAAGGCCTGATCCAGCGTTTCCACGGGGGTGCGGGAATCGGTTCCAGCACGGAAAACGTGGCCTATAACGAGCGCAAGATCATGTGCTTCGAGGAAAAGCGCCAAATCGCGAAAATGGCGGCACGCCAGATTCCGGATCATGTTTCGCTTTTTATCAATATCGGCACCACCACCGAGGCCGTGGCCCAGGCGCTTTCCGGCCACAGGCGGCTTACGGTGATTACCAACAACCTCAACGTGGCAAATATCCTGTCCAACAATGAGCAGTTTGAGATCATTGTTGCCGGCGGTCTGCTGCGTCACCGGGACGGCGGGTTGATCGGGGAGGCAACCATTGACTTTATCCGGCAGTTCCGGGTGGATTACGGTATTATCGGCATCAGCGGCATTGACGTGGACGGCACACTGCTGGATTTTGATTATCGCGAGGTCCGGGCGGCAAGGGCCATCATAGATAACGCGCGCAAGGTTTTCCTGGTGGCTGATCATACAAAATTCGGGCGCAACGCCATGGTGCGCCTGGGCAATATCGGGGAGGTTCATGCCCTGTTCACGGACCGGCAGCCGCCTGCGCCGCTTGTGGATGTGATGGCCCGCGCCGAGGTGGATTTGTTTGTGGCCTGAGCGCCGGTCTTTTTCCGACACCTTTTTGTTGTTTTTGGAAAAAAATTTTTTTGACTTTTGTCAAAATTTTCGCTTGCGAAATTTTTGCTTGGCTGGTATACTGCTTCAAACGAATACACAGGTTTGACACATATTATCGCGGTCCTGCGGGTGATTTGATTTCCGGGGGAGCGCCAGGGAAAATCCAGGCATTGCCGGGAGAACCTTTGAATGGGCATTGGCGTTTTCAATATTGAAAAGTCCTATGAAGGAGCCGTGGCCCTCAATGATGTGTCCATGGAAATCGAGGACGGCGCCTTTGTAACGCTGCTGGGTGCCACCGGCGCGGGCAAGACAACGCTTCTGCGCATCATGGCCGGAATCGACCGGCCGGATAAGGGCCGGGTTTTTTATGACGGCAAGGATGTCACGGATATCCCGGTTCAGAAACGAAACATTTCCATGGTCTATCAGGAGTTCGTCAATTACCCCTCGATGACCATTTATGACAACATCGCCTCCCCCCTTCGGGTTTCAAAGACCCGGTATTCAAAGACCGATATTGACAAGCAGGTCCGCTACCACGCAGAGCTTCTCGGCCTGACGGCCGTGCTGGAGCACTATCCCGAAGAGGTAAGCGGCGGGCAGAAGCAGCGCACCGCCGTTGCCCGTGCGTTGATCAAGGACACCCGGTTTATATTTCTTGATGAGCCCCTGGCCAACCTGGACTATAAGCTGCGCGAGGAACTGCGCGGCGAGCTCAAAACCCTGCTTACCCACAAGGGCGGGGCAGTGGTGTATGCCACCCCCGAGTCCGTGGATGCGCTTTCCATGTCCACCCATGTTGCCTATTTCCAGGAGGGACGCCTGCTGCAGTATGGAGGCATGGAAGAGGTCTACCGGAATCCGGAGTTCGTGGACGTGGGGGCATATTTCAGCTATCCCACCATGAACATAATGGAAGC
>JBKHJS010000128.1:0-6772 GCA_046537995.1 Desulfobacterales bacterium | reverse complement strand
GGCACACGCACCCGTGAAAAGCTAGTGCATTACTGAAATCAAACACAAGGGGCAACCGTGGCGGAATTCAAGCAGCAGGGGAATGAAAACCCCGCAACACCGGAAACACCATCCTGGAAATTCTCCGATATTATCGCTGTTCCTGAAATCCGGGAGAAATGGGAAAAGGTCAGGAAGTATTTTTTCCTGCGCGAATCCACCTATGACATGACCCACCGGTGCAATATCGACTGCGAAGGGTGTTACTACTACCAGGGAGAGAAGGCAGCGGTCACCGAGAACCGGGACCCAGAGCAGTGGCGACAGCTCATGGCCCACGAAAAACAGCGGGGGATTACCTACGTTGTGCTCGCGGGCGCCGAACCCTCCCTGGTGCCCGAGCTGTGTCGGGTCTGCTTTGAAGAAATTCCCCTGGGCTGTATTGCCACCAACGGAATTAAGCGCATTGACAGGGCCGTTGATTACCAGATCCACATTTCCGTCTGGGGAAACGATGAGACCAGCCACCGCCTCAGGGGCGCCAAGCACATGCTTGAAAGGCAGATCGACAATTACCGGGATGATCCGCGGGCCGTTTTCGTCTACACATTTACACCGGGCAACATTGACGAAGTCCATGAAGTCGCCGAACTGCTGGCGCAAAACAACTGCCGGCTGACTTTCAACATGTTCTCCGCGCCTGTTGGATATACGGGCGGACTTTGTCATGATGCGGCCTCGCTGGAAAAAACCCGGCAGACCATGCAGCGCATCCGCGCACAGTACCCGGAACATGTCAGCTTTTCCCCGTACAATATCGTGGCCCACACCCACCGGCTGGGCCTCCATGACCTGTTTTCCTGCCCTTATCCCAGGGCCAACCCGTCAACCGAGATCGGGCTGGGCCGGTCCTTTCGGCAGTACCGTACGGACTTGTCCTGGGATCGCAGTGCGGCCTGCTGTGTGCCGGATACCGACTGCGCCGACTGCCGCCATTACGCCGCAGGGAGCGCCGTTGTGACATCGCGGATGTTTCGCCACGCAAACAACCCGGAATTGTTTAAGGCCTGGCTGGATTACGTGGATGTCTACCTTGCGGTATGGGTTCGGGGATATGAAAAAAGCCCGGATCTGTGTTCCGACCTGGTGGCCCCGCCCGGCCATGATGTATTTGAAAAGTAAGACCCATCTGGAGCAAACAGCATGAAAACCGTAAGTTCCCTGCTCGACAGTCATTGGTACCAGAGATACAAGAGAATTTCGCAGCTCAATATCCGCAGCTCCATCTATGATGTCACCAATCGGTGCAACCTGCGATGCAAGGGATGCTTTTTTTTCTCTTCCGGAGAAGACAAGGTCGCCGCAGAAGAAACCGACCCGGACAAGTGGGCCGCTTTTGTGGACAAGGAAAAACAGCGCGGGGTCAACCTGGCCATCCTGATCGGCGGCGAGCCCACGCTCTGCTTTGAGCGCATCGATACATTCTACCGCAGGATGCCGACCTACTGTGCCACCAACGGCTTGATCAAGGTCCCGCGCGATCGGTTTCCCGACATGATGGTGGGCATTTCCCTGTGGGGCGATGAGGAAGACGAAAAGCGCCTTCGGGGCCAAAATACCTTCCGCATTTCCAGCAACAACTATGAAGGCGATCCCTACACCTATTACCTGTATACCATCACGCCGAACCAGATCGGCAGAACCGGGCAGGTGATCCGCAAAATCCGGGATGCGGGCTTAAAAGTGCACATGCAGCTTTTGTCCAACGACGAGGGGGTGGACGGTTTTTCATGGCGGCAGGAAGAACTCGACGATCTGCGCGCGGAAATGGATGAAATGCTTGATACCTATCCGGATACCGTGATTTCTTCCAAGTATTATCACCAGGTGATCACCACCGGCAAAATGCTGGACCGGCAGTTTGGCTGGAAGGAGTGTCCTTCGGTAACCGAGCCCTTAGACACCCGGGATCCCAAACCCAGGCGCCTGATCCACTTTATCCGCTGGGCATCGGACCTTGAAACCATGCACCGGTGCTGTACTTCCGCCACCCGGGATTGCTCCACGTGCAAGGACGGCGCGGCGCACATGAGCTGGATCATGGTCAACAAGCGGGCCCACATGCGTTCTTCCGAGGACCTGCAGAACTGGATCGAAGTATATGAAATGTTTGCCAAGCTGTATCAATTTCTTCCCTGGTAGATCGCGGGCGCATTCATGGAAAACCGTCAAAGCGTCATTCTCGGATATGATATTATCTCGCCGCTTGGCACGGATACGGCCGAACAATGGGCGGCAGCAAAAAGCGGGAAAAGCGGAATCGGCCAACTGACGCGTTTTGCTGCAGATGAGACCTTCCCGGTCCGCATTGCCGGGCAAGTCCCGGAATTTGATGCCGGCCCGTATCCGTTTTTAAAGCCCCGGGAAATGGCCAACTGGAAATCCCCGATTTTCAAGCACGCCCTGCTGGTGGTGCATCGGGCCCTGGAAAAAAGCGGCATTGAGGTTACGGAAAAGCTGGCTCCGCGCGTGGCCGTTACTTTCAGCTCAGCAGTAGGCGGCCAGGACGCGGTGCTCACAGCGGACCGGCGGATGCGGGAGACGGGCAAAATGCCGCATCCATTTACCAATCCCAATTCCTGCGTGAACATGGTCACCGGCAAGGTCGCCATGCTCACCGGCGCAACCGGGCCGAATTTCTCAACCATCACCGCCTGCGCCACGGGTGCCACCTCAATGATCAACGGCGCGATGCTGCTGGCAGCCGGCAGGGCGGATGTGGCAATCTGCGGAGCCGTGGATTTCGCCCTGGTCGAACCGATTGTGGCCGGATTTGCCACCATGAACGGGGCATACCGGCACAAACCCGGCCGGGAGGCGGCCCCGGAGGCCGCCAGCCGACCGTTTTCCGCGGGCAGGCGGGGCTTTGTGGTCTCCGAGGGGGCCGGAGCAGTGATCCTGGCCACCCGGGAATTTGCCGAAACCCACGGTCTTGAATGGCACATCGGCATCCAGGGCTGGTCCATGACCGGGGACGCCCACCACTTTGTGGCCCCTTACGAGCCCACGGTGCGGCGCTGCATTGCCGAAAGCATCGCGGATGCCGGAATCCGCCCGCACGATATTGATGCGGTCAACGCTCATGCCGCCTCTACCCAGGCGGGCGACCGGGTGGAACATGACGCATTGCGCGCCGTGTTCGGCAAAAAGCTGCCGCCGGTCACGGCAAACAAGTCCATGACCGGGCATGCCATGGGTGCTTCGAGCGCCATTGAATCCGTGTTCGCCATGGCGGGCATGAAGGCCGGTGTGCTTGTTCCCACAATCAATTACGTATCGGACCCGGAAATGCCCATGGAGGAAATTGTGGCGGCGCAACAGGCACTGGACCAGGAGTTTGTTTTGAAAAACGCCTTTGGTTTCGGCGGATGCAATGCATGCATCGTATTTAAACAGCGCACATAGAGGAAGCCCCGGAATTATATGAAAGCACCCCGAAACAGGCGGGTTTTTGTCATTGGATACGGCGCTGCCACGCCCCTGGCAAAGACCTTTGAGCAGAGCTGGAAGGCCGCGGCTGCCGGCCGGGCGGGTTTCCGCCGGGTGACGCGGTGCGAGGTCAAAAGCCGGAGCAACGTGGTGGGTGAAATCCCGGACTGGGATCCTGCGGCATGCGAGTTTGCAGATACCAAGGAAGCCTATAACTGGAACGCGGATTTTGTGATCCTGACCATGGCGGTCTGCGGGGAAGCCCTGCAAAACAGCGGCCTGGAAATGAATGCCGATACCGGGCCTAAGACCGCGTGCCTTGTGGGATCTGCTTTAAACGGCACGGATGCGTTCCGCAGTGCCATGGACACCTATCTCAACCGGGGTGCGCTGCGGGTCAGCCCGTATCTGCTGCCCAACCTGTGCGCCAATCTGCCGGCCAGCAAAGCCGGCATGATGCTCGGCTTTACAGGCCCGGTTTTTTCCCCCCAGGGGGCATGTGCTTCGGGCAACCATGCAATCGGTCTGGGCGCCCGCATGATCCGGGACGGGGACTGCGATTTCGTGCTGGCCGGGGGTGTGGACACCTGCATCATGCCCGAGATTATCCACGGTTTTGCCAACATGAACGCCACCATCAAGGTCAACCCGGATGACCGCGCATATGAAGACCCATCCCAGGCTTCCCGGCCATTTAGCATCGACCGCAGGGGCATGGTTTTATCCGAAGGGTGCGGAGTCCTGGTACTGGCCGCAGAAGAGGCCATAAAGGCCCATGGTCTGCAGGCCAAAGCCGAGATACTGGGTGTGGGCTGGACCTCGGATGCCCATCACTTCACCCTGCCGCACGGACCGACGATTATCCGGTGCATTTCCGGTGCCATCGACGATGCCGGGATTTCGCCTGCGGATATCGAATATGTCAATGCCCACGGCACATCCACCAGCAAGGGGGACCGCACCGAGATCGAGTGCCTGCGCAGCGTGTTTGGCAGCCGGTTGAAGAATCTGCCGATATCCTCGAACAAGTCCCAGATCGGCCATACCCTGGGCGCCTCTGCCGCAATCGAGGCGGCTTTTGCCATCGAGGGCATGCAGCAGGGGGTTTTGCTGCCCACGATCAACTATATTCATGACCCGGATCTGGGTGATATCGACGTGGTGGCAAACCAGGCCCGCAATGCCGGGTATGGGTGCTTTTTGTCAAATGCATTCGGATTTGGCGGCACAAATTGCTGTATCGTATTTAAAGGAGTCTGATCATGCGGCCCAAGCAGTTTACACCGGAAATCCATGATGATGATCCCCGCTTTGTCAAAAACCTGGCAGACGGATTTATCTGGCACAGAAGCCATTATCGCACGCTTTATGCGGACACGGACCGCTCTGCCGTTGTGTATCATGCCAATTATCTGCGCTATTTCGAGTTCGGCCGCACCTCCCTGATGCGCGACCTGTCCTATCCCTATACGGAAATCGAGGCCAGCGGTTATGTTTATCCCATTATTGAAATCGGGGTCAAATATTACAGCCCGCTGCATTACGACGATCCCATGTGGGTTCACACCCGGCCCGGGGACCTGGGAAAGGTACGGCTGAAATTCCATTACATAATCACCCACGCCGAGACCGGTCAGATTGTGTGCACCGGTTTCACAGAGCATTGTGCGCTCAATTCCGCGGGCAGGCCCGTGGGCATTGATGAAAGAACCAAGCATTTATGGGAGATCTTTCCGAAATAGGGGATGCCGTTCGCTTGCCGGCCAATATCAAGGTCTTTTCCTACCTGCGGGATCATGTTTTCGAGTCCGCGGCGGTTTTTCCCGCAGTCGAATCCATGCAGCGGCTTGCCGCGGCCGCCCGCGACCTGGAAGCAGGCCTGGATGTCGCAACATTGCTTGATGCGGCGTTTGGAAAATTTCTGGTCATTGACGAAGAAGAAGTCATTGAGGCGTTTGTGGAATTTGAAAAACTCGGGGGGCAGCGGTTCAGCGCCGCTCTGATTACCCGAATGCGGATTTCGAGATCTGCCATGACCCGGACCCGCGAGCATGCCCGCATCTGTTTTGCCCGCCCGGGTATGATTTCCGATAATTTGGACGTTCCGGATTTTGCGGAATCAGAAGTCGAAATGCGAGTGCCCGCCAGGGATGTATACAGGGAACTCGTGCCAATGGGGCCGGCATACCAGAACCTTGCCGGCAGTGTGCAGCTTTGCCCGGCAGGTGCGTCAGCCGAAATCCGTACGCCGGATCTGCCCGAAGCAAACGGGCCGCTTGGCTCGCCGTTTGCCCTGGATGCGGCCTTTCATGCCGCGTGCGTCTGGGGGCAGCGATATTCGGGATTTATCGGGTTTCCTGTCGGCTTTGCGCGCCGGCATGTGATCCGGCCCACAGTGCCGGGCGGAAAATATGCCGCCCGGGTATTGCCGGCCGGCAGTGAGCATGGGGAAAACATTTTTGACCTGTGGATTTTTCAAGCGGAAAACGGGGTCTTCGAGGTTGTCCGGGGCCTGCGCATGCGGGATGTCACCGGTGGGCAAAAAAAACTGCCCGCGTGGATCCGCGCAAATCAATAAAAACAGCAGATGGTGGTCATGGGGTTCTTGATATTTGCAGTTTTTGCCTACTGTCTCGGTTCGATTAATTTTGCGATCCTTTTTTTCAGGCTTTTGAAAAAGGGTGATCCGAGATCCGGTTTCAGCGGCAATCCCGGGGTGACCAATGTGTATCGCCAGGCCGGATGGCCCTCTGCAGCCCTGGTGCTGGTGCTGGATGTGGGCCGGGCCGCTGCCGTGTCCGCATTGGCCCTGGCGCTTTTTTCCCCGCCGGCAGTGGCCTGGTCCGGACTGGCCCTGATTTGCGGCAACCGGTATCCCTGTTTTCATCAATTTCAAGGCGGAAAAGGAGTGGCCAATTACCTGGGTTTTTCCGCGGTGCTGGTGCCGGCAGGCGCGCTTGCCGCCTGTATTGCCTGGGGAGTGGTTTTCTGGCTGATGCGGTTTCCCTTTATCGCCTCGTTTTCCATGGTGGCAGTACTTGCCGGGGCTACCATTTTCAGGTGGCCGGACAGCCCCCTGGCCATTGCCGGCACGGCGGCCACGGTTGTGTTTATCGTGTTCAATCACCGCTCAAATATTGCAGAATTCCGGCGCAAAATCCGCAGCCGGAAGACACACAGCGCAGGAAGGTGAAATAGCAGTCTGTTATTTGCAAAACCGCACAGACACCAACTTCACAAGGCTCTGCAAAAAAAGCATCAGGCTTCGAGGGTGTTCGCAGGGTCGCCCCTGCGTATCTACTGG
>JBKHJS010000127.1:0-6838 GCA_046537995.1 Desulfobacterales bacterium | reverse complement strand
CCCCGGCTCAAGGAAGGATATGCGGCGCGCAGGCTCGAATCCAGCCTGCCTTCGGCCGACCTGTGGATCCAGGCCGCATCCGGGGGAGAAGCCTACCTGGCCTGGTCGATCATCCGGGAACTGGCCCCGGGCAGGCCGGTGCGGGTGCTTGTCACCACCAATACCCGCCAGGGGATGGATATCCTGGAAAAGGCTGCAAAAGAGATTTCCGCCGGCCCCCAAGGGATCACCCTGCTGCCTGGATGGTGCCCGTTTGACAAGCCCGGAATCATGGCCAGGGCGGTCTCCCAGGTCAATCCGAAGCTGGTGGTACTGCTGGAAACCGAACTCTGGCCCGGACTGCTGCATGCCTTAAAACAGCGCAGGCGCCCGGCCTGGATTATTAACGGCCGGATTGCGGAAAAAAGCCTGTTGCGGTACAAAAAGGGCCGGATTTTTCTTGACCTGCTGCGCCCCGAGGGCGTGCTTGCGGTGTCCGAAGCTGACGCGGCCCGGTTTGCGGAATTGTTCGGCAAAGAGAACGTCTCTGAAATGCCCAACATCAAGTTCGACCGGCTGCCCACAGCACGGGCGCCGAAAAACGATCCCGCGCTTTTTCACCTGCTTGCTCCGGACAGTCGGTTCCTGGTACTGGGCTCGATTCGCGAACAGGAAGAACTCCAGATCGAAAACATGATCCGGCGCGTTCACTGCCGGCAGCCGGATGCGGCGATCGGGTTGTTTCCACGGCACATGCATCGGCTCGGGCACTGGGAAAACACACTTTCGCGCATGGGCGCAAAGTGGAGTTTCCGGTCAAGACTGCAGTCATCCGTAAAACCCGGCCAAATTATCCTGTGGGACACCTTTGGCGAACTCATGGACGCTTACGCGCTGGCAGACGCGGTATTCGTGGGCGGAAGCCTGGCCCCCCTGGGCGGGCAGAATTTTCTGGAACCGATGGTCTACGGCAACCGGCCGGTCATCGGCCCTTTTTGGGACAATTTCTTCTGGGTCGGCGAGGCGATTTTCCGCCAGGGACTTGCCCTCCGGGAAAACAACTGGCAGGCGGCAGCCGACCGACTCGTTGATGAACTGCGCACCCCCCCGGACAGAGAAAAAATCCGCAAGCAGGCCGAAGAATATATTACCGCCCGCAGGGGCGGGGCCCGCCGGGCCTGCCAGGTTATTGAAGATCACCTGTCCAGGGGTTTTACAAGGGAGGCCTCATGAACCCTGCGAACCTGCCCCCGTGCTACGGCGTGATCCCGGCCCGGTATGAATCCACGCGATTTCCCGGAAAACCCCTGGCCAGGATACAGGGCAAACCCATGTTCTGGCACGTATATACAAGGGCCACAAGATGTCAGGAGTTCCGGCAGGTGGTCATTGCCACAGACGATCCGCGGATCGCGGAAGCCGCAGAAGCACTTGACGTACCCGTGCTCATGACCCGAAGCGACCATGAAAGCGGCACCGACCGGGTCCAGGAGGCCGCAGGGATGCTGAACATGGACGAGCGGAGCGTGGTGGTCAACATCCAGGGAGATGAACCTTTGCTGGAACCCGCCATGCTTTCGGCCATGCTCGGGCCCTTTCAATATCCGGAAATCGAAGTCACGACTTTGGCCCACCCGATGGATCCGGATACCGCGCAAAACCCGGACCGCGTCAAAGTCGCGTTCGCCCCGGATGGCCGCGCCCTGTATTTTTCCCGCGCCCCGATCCCCTATCCCCGGGAGGGCAGAGATGCAGCCTATCACTGCCATATCGGTCTTTATGCCTTTCGCAAATCCGCCCTGGACCGTTTTGTGGCACTCGGGCCCGGACGGCTGGAACAGATTGAAAAACTCGAACAGCTACGGCTCCTGGAGGCCGGCATCCCGATTCATGTCGTGCTCACGGAAAACAAAAGCATCAGCGTGGACCGCCCCGAAGACCTTGCCCGGGTGCTTGCGATGATTGATGAAGCAAATCGACAAAAATGAAACCGAAAACCCGCTAATCTGCTCGACATACATAGGAGACGCCATGGCTGCCCCGCTCATTGACCGTATCAACGACCTGTTCAACAACAAAAAGGCGCGGAAAACCTTTCTGAAGCTGCGCTTTCCGCTCATTTTGCTTCTGTTCGTCCTGCTGCTGCCCCAGCTTGAAAAACAATGGTTTCTGCCCGGACTCATTGTCTCGGTTCTCGGCGAACTGCTGCAGCTTTGGTGCTTTGCCACTATCAAGACCAAAAAGCGCCTGACCACCGGGGGGCCCTACATGTTCGTACGCAACCCCATGTATATCGGCCGGTTTTTTCTGGTTTTCGGCATCCTGATGATGACCGGCAATCCCTGGATTCTGCTGGCCTGTATCATTATTTACTACTTTTACATGATCAACCGGGTCAGGCGGGAGGAAAAGGTGCTTGCCGAACTGTTTGCAGAAGATTACGCGGCCTACTGCCGGGATGTACATCCCTATATTCCGATATCCCTGAAGCGCTTTGATGCAGGCCGGTTGTTTAAATTTGACGCTGAGAGTTTTGCCCAGAATCACGGCACGCGCAACATGGTGCTGGTGGGGGTGTGTTACGTGGTGCTGTTTATATTCACGTTTGTGAAACCACTATAGAAACCTAGAATTAAAACTCTCAGGGCAACCACAAATCCGAATATCGAAATCCGAAATTCGAAACAATATCGAATGACCAAAATTCAAAAGACTGAAACAATTTTCCAGTGATTTGACGCCCCCGGTTTTGAAAATTTGATATTCGGATTTTGAATTTGTTTCGGATTTCGATATTCGAAATTCGTATTTATGGGGGGCTCAGAGGAATTCCCCCGAGTCAGCCCGTACATGATGAATTCACTCTCGCCGTTTGCCCTTTGTACCCATTGGGTATCCCTTGAAAACCCACAGCGAGCGTCTGCGGTTCATGCGCCCGAGATGGGCCAGGCGGGTTTCATCCATCAGCTCGGGCCGCAGCTTGATCCAGTTCTTATATACTCCGGAAAGATCAACATCCCGGAGCAGGCGGTGAAAAACGCGGGGGATATAGTTTAAATCCATGCAGGACTGGAAATCCAGCAGCACCGGTTCCCCGTTTTCCGAAACCAGGATATTGCGGCGATTGCGCAGATCCAGGTGCACAATGCGGCGCTCGTGCATGCGTGTCACCACGTCTTCGAGGCGATAAAAAAAATCGTCCGGAAGTTCTTCGGCACGAGCCTCGCGGAGGGTTTTGCCCGGAATAAAGCGGTAGCCCACCGCATATGCGTCCAAAAGGAACGGATCGGGCGGAATTCCGGAAATGCCCATCAGCCGGATAAATGCCTTGTACTCGCGCCGCACCATCCACCTGCCCCAGGTCTTTTTGACCAGCGGCGGACATGGAGAAAAATCCTTGATCGCCCAGGTTTTCCCGCGAAAGCGGCAGCAAACCAGGTCGGCGTTGCCCCAGCGTCCCTTGGAAAGGATCTCTGCAGGCAGTTGATCCATCACCTGCCGCGTTATTTGTTCACCCATTTCGTTATGCCTCCGAAACCTTTCCTGCCAGCTTGCGCCGGACAAAACACAAAAACCGTTGCTCTTCCCTGTGAGTTACAAATGCCGCTTCCACGCCCACCACCGCCATGGCCAGAAGACCGGGCATCCGGCCGGCAATTCGCATAAAATCCTTTTCCGTGGTAACCAGACACTCAGCCCCACAGGCCTGCGCCCTGTCTACAATGCCCTGCAAATCGCTATGGGTATAAAAATAATGGTCCCCGAATTCGGCAAAACCGCAGATCGGTCCCAGCCGGTCCTCCAGCATGCTTCGGAACTCGCGGTTCTGCGCGATTCCGGAAAAGGCAAACATCCGGCGGCCCGCCAGACATTCAAACCCGGCGGACTGTGCCAGCGCGGATACATGCAATTGCGGATGCTGCCCGCTGTCATAGATCCCGGCCAGGTAGGGCAACTGCCCGGCCCGGAAAACCGGCGTATCCGGGGACACCGGCAAATCCGGGACTTTCTGTTTTTTTTCGCTGCGCGTCAATACAACCGCATCCGCCCGGGCCAGCCCGGATGCCGGTTCCCGGAGCATACCAAATGGGAGCAGATGACCGTTGCCGATGCCGTGTTTTGCATCAATTAGCACCAGGTCCAGATCCCTGGAAAGCTGCCGGTGTTGAAAGGCATCATCCAGGATAATCATGTCCGGATCGAATTCGGTTACGGCCCGCATGCCGCTTTGATATCGGTTTGCCCCGACCAGCACCGGCACCCCGCCGAGCCGGCAGGCCATTAGAAAAGGTTCATCCCCGGCCGTCTGCGGATCTGAAAACAGGCTGCGGCCGTCGCTGACCACCGCCCCGGTCTTTTCCGCCCCGCCCATGTAGCCGCGGCTGAGCACCGCGGGCCGATATCCCATCTGCTGCATCTGCCGGGCCAGGTAAATGGCCATGGGCGTTTTCCCGGTGCCCCCGGCCGTGATGTTGCCGATGGATATCACCCGGCAGGGCAGGCTCTTTACCGGCAGCATGCCCGCCCGAAAGCCGGCATCCCGCAGCCTGACCCCGGCGCCGTATATTCCGGAGGCCGCATAAAGCAGCCCGTGCAGGGGACTGTTTTTTTCCGGACAGTCCGCCTGCATAATGAATTCTATTTTTTTTCTCAGTTTTTTCAAAAAACAGGATCCTTGACAATCGTATATCCGCCCATTTCTATTCCAGGCTCAACAGCAGCACACCGGCTGCCAGGAAAAAAAGAACGTTTGCACTCCAGGCAGCCAGCCACGGCGGCAGCACCCCGCCGTAGCCAAGCGACAGGCAGAAACTGTAGACCGTCCAGTATACAAATGCGGTAATCATGCCGTAGGCAAAACTGACCGCGATGCCGTCCCGGGTTTTGCCCCGAAGCGCAATGCCCGCACCCATCAGGCTCATGATCAGGCATACCAGGGGAAAGGCGGTCTTGGCATATAAATCCACCTCATACTTGGTGGTGTCATAGCCTTCGGCCCGGGTTTTTGCAATATAGTTCCACAGGGCGGTAAAACTCATTTCCTGGGATTCCCGGGCCACCTTCCTGAAATCCGCGGGTTTGAGATCCAGGGCCATTGCCTTTTGCTTATGATGACGCACCCGGCCGGCTTCGCCTTCGGCTCCCTGCTGCCCGGTTTCCGGGGAAAAGCGCTGCTCGGTGCAGTCAAAAAGCACCCATGCTTTGTCCTGGTATTCCGCAGAGGCCGCATCAATGCGGCGCACCAGGTTAAAGTCCGCATCAAATGCATAAATGGTGACCCCGGTTAACGCCCGGTCTGCGGGATGATAATACTTCACGTTCACAATATATTCGCCGTGCCGGATCCAGATATTTTTCCGGGGAGAAGATACAGCATCCGCACCGCCGCCCCGGCTTTCCTCGATCCGGCCGGCCTCGGCCGCACTGATGGGCACCACCACCTCGGAGAAAACAAACAGCAGGCCGGATAAAATCACGCCTGCGGCCACCACCGGCACAATCAGGTAAAAAACGCTGACCCCGCCGCTTTTCAGGGCGATCACCTCGTTGTTCTTGTTCATCAGGCCGAAAATAATCAATACGGAAAGCAGCACGCCCAGCGGGGTGATCTGGGATATGATCAGCGGTATTTTGAGCATGAAAAAAAGCGCCACCGCCTCGGCCGAACGCCCGGATTCGAGGAATTTGTCAATCCGGCCGATAAAATCCACAGACAGGTAGATTACCACCACCAGGATGAGCACAAAACAGAAATACTTCAGAAATGATGCGGTGATGTATCGATGAATAACCGTCATGACGCCGATGTCCCCCCCGGTCCCCGGGAGGACCCGCCGGACTGACCGTCTTCGGGTCCGGCCGGCAGCATCCGCCGCAGCCTGTCAAGACCCCGGCCGATCCCCGAAAACATCGCAACCGGGCTGTCTTTTGCGGCCTTGACAAGCAGATAGATCCCCAGGGCGCCCATGATCGCATTCGGAGCCCACAACACGAAAACAGGATGCCATCTGCCGGTTTCCGCCAGCACCATGCCGCCGGAAAGCAGCAGGTAATAGAGCAGAAAGCAGAACAACCCGATGCCCAGTCCGGCGGACTTGCGGGCCGAAACCGTCTGGATGCCAAGCGGCATGGCCAGGATGGACAGGGCGATGCAGGCAAATGGAATGGAAAACTTCCGGTGCATCTCGGTTAAAACCGAATAGTATTTTTTATCGTGTTTTTCCGCGCTTTCCAGGTATTGCCGAAGTTCGGAAAAACGCATCTCCTTTTCGTCCCGGCTCCGGGAAGAAACATCTGCCGCACCCCCCTTCATATCCAGCCGGATATCATAGGTATCAAACCCGATGGCGTCAGCCGCCCCCCCGCCCGGCTTTACCTGGCTGACCACTCCGTTGTGCAGACGGATGAAAAAAGTGTTGGCATCGTCTCCTTCGAGGAGGTTTCCCCGGGGCGCCACCACGGTGCTGCTCGCATCGGGCTTGCGGTTGTCCTCGATGAACACGCCGCGCATCTGCCGGCTTTTCATGTCAATTTCATTGACATACATCATCACCCCGTCAAAACTGTCGATAAACTGGCGTTCCTTTAAACCCACGTTGAAATTGGAGCGCACCACCTCCACGGACAGCCGCTCGTATGCGGTTCTTCCCCACGGCATCCCGTAGGCTGCCATGAATGTGGAAAGCAGAAAACCGGCAATTGCAAAAATCATTACCGGGGTCATCAGGCTGTAGAGGCTGACCCCGCCGGCTTTCAGTGCCGTGATTTCGTTGTCGGCAGACATGCGCAAAAACGTGAGCAAAACGCTCATCATCACGGACATGGGAATAATATAGACGAGAAAATAGGGCATGGAATA
>JBKHJS010000126.1:0-6861 GCA_046537995.1 Desulfobacterales bacterium | reverse complement strand
CTGCTGGTTTACAAGGCGGCCTGGCAGAAGGATCAGGGAAATGTAAATAACGGTTATGAAGTGGCCCAGGCCAAGTACATGGCCGGTGAAGTGGCCATGCGGTGTGCGGAATCGGCCATGCGCATCATGGGCGCCTACGGGTATTCCACGGAATATTCTCTGGCCAGGTTTTATCGCGATATTCCCACGTATGTGATTGTCGAGGGATCGGCAAATATCTGCAAGCACATTATTGCCAATGACCGCCTGGGATACCGGAAGGCCAGCCGGTAGCCGGGGCGTCGGCAAAGACCGGACAGATGAAAATAGTCTTTGACACGGGGCGCGGATCACAAATATAGTTTATCTGTCATTGTTAAATGCTGTTTGGGCTTGTCGGAACTTGTTCAACATTGTGATACTCAACAGGCCAATAGGAGCAATGAAGTTTTTTCAACGCAATAAACGGCGTTAATGCGCCGGACACCCGGTTTGCCGGGTTGTTTTGGCGCAAAATGGGGCGTTGCCGTACGAGGCCGGCCTGGAGACAGGCAGCGGCCGGATCCGGCTGCCCGGGTTTTCTAAAACCAAACAGGAGGGGAATGTGATGAAAAGAATGAAACGATTTTCATTAAGCATGGTTTTTGCGATTCTGACGTTGGCCTTTTTTTGCACGGGCGTCTGGGCTGAAGAGGTGACCATCGGGTTTACGGGTCCTTTGAGCGGTCCGGGTTCCGGCTATGGCCGGGATAATCTCAACGGCTTGAAAATGGCGGTTCAGGATGTCAACGAACAGGGCGGCATTAGCATTGAGGGAACAAACTACACATTTAAAGTCAAATCCTACGACGACATGATCGATCCTTCGGCAGCGGTGAACAATGCCCGCCGCCTGCGCTCCAGGGAAGGCGCCCGGGTGATTTTCAACCCGGTTTTCAACACCATTGCGCCCCTAATGGAGATCAACGAGCAAAAGGGTTCGGAGTTTCTGATGATGGCCTACAGCAGCACGCCCAAAATCGACGAGCTCGACAATGACCTGACCGCGTCTATTCCGCCCCCCTTTACGGCATATGTCAAGGCCTTTTCCGACATTGCATGGGAAAAAGGCTGGCGCAAGTGCGCCATGGTGGTGACCCTGGGCGCATACGGCGACGAGTGGAGAGAGGCATTCGAGCATCACTGGGAAAGCCTCGGCGGCGAGGTCACTGCGGACAAGCCGGCAAATTATTACACGGAAACCGATTTTTCCTCCCAGATAAGCGCTGCACTGGACACCGACCCGGATTTCATGCTCATCGGCGGCCCGTCCGAACCCACCGGCCTGGTTATCGAACAGGCCAGAAACCTGGGCTTTGAAGGCGGCTTCATCCTGGTGGACCAGGCCAAGATGGACTACATTGCAGACGTGGTCTTTGACGGCGATCTTTCCCTGATGAACAATGTCATCGGCATTGCCCAGGTTTTGGATGTGCCTACGTCCGCGATTAAGGATTTTAACAAGCGATATGAAGAACAGTTCGAGGTCCACAATACGTTTGAGGCCATGCTCAATTACTCGGCCCTGAATATCGTGTTTGACGCCATGAAAGAAGCCGGCACAGTCAAGGATCCTGCTGCCATCAAGGCGGCCATGTCCGAGGTGCTGCCCCAGAGCGAAGAAGATGTGCCCACGCCGTACCTGGGGATGCTGGATACCAAGCTGCTGGTCCCGGCCACGGCCGGGGTGATCGAGGACGGGGAATACGCCAAGGCCTACCAGTACCTGTGGTGGCCCGAAGATGAAAAAGCACTCGAGAAGTACAAGGAGATGGCGCCCAGCGGCATTGAGAACCGTTGGCTGTCGCTGGATGGGTATAAAACGGATTAAATCTGAATTCCCCGGTGCCCGGAGGCACCCAAACACCAAGCCACCGGGCACCGGAGATCAGGCTGAAACCCGCATGGCCGTGCAAGGCCTTACAGACAGCAAGAGGTGAGGGTTCATGGATCTTTTTCTGCAGCAGGTATTCAACGGTATCATGTTCGGCAGTACCTACGCGATCGTGGCGCTGGGGCTGACCCTGGTCATGGGGATTTTACACATCCCCAACTTTGCCCACGGCCATCTTTACATGCTCGGTGGGTACCTTCTTTTCTTTTTTGGCGCTACCATCGGGCTGGGTTACTGGTTCGGGCTGATCTTCTCGGTTGCCGCAATGGGCGTGGTGGGCGTGATCATGGAGCGCATTGTCTACCGCCCGCTAAACGATCAGCCGCATATTAACGCATTTATTGCGGCTGTGGGATCCCTTCTTTTGCTGGAGTCATTCGCGCTGGTGGTGTGGGGCTCCCAGGGGCTGCGGATCTCCAACCCGTATCCGCAGATGATCCAGATACTGGGCATTACCACAAGTGTCCAGCGCCTGCTGGTCGTTATAGGCGCGGTCTCGCTTATTGCGGGCCTGCACCTGTTCATGAAAAAAACCACCCTGGGCGCCACCATCGAGGCAGTGGCCCAGAACCGGGAAGGGGCCATGCTTACCGGCATTAACGTCAACCGGGTATCGGCCATGACTTTTGCCATTTCTGCGGGTACGGCTGCGGTGGCGGCAAGTCTGCTGTCGCCGGTTTTCATGCTTTCGCCTTCCATGGGGGCGATTCTGGGGATGAAGGCGTTTGTAATCGTGATTCTGGGCGGCATGGGCAGTATCCCGGGCGCCATTGTCGGCGGATACCTTCTGGGATTGATCGAAGCCCTGGGCGGTGGGTATATTTCCGCTGAATACAAGGACGTGTTCGCATTCGGCGCCCTGATTCTCATACTTTCCATCAAGCCAACCGGATTATTCGGCCAGAAGGAGGTTTAGACCGTGTTCACAAAGCCGATTCATACCAAGCTGTTTTATCTGGCCATTCTCGCAGCGGCGCTGCTTCTGCCCTGGTATGTGCCTGATGCCTATATATTTCAAATTGTTACCATGAGCATTTTGTACGCCATTGCCGCCTCCGGCATGAACCTGATTCTCGGCTTTACCGGGCAGGTCACCCTGGCGCACGGGGCTTTTTTCGGAATGGGGGCATACGGGGTGGCCATCATGACAAAGGCGGGCATCTCTTTCTGGCTGGCGTTGCCGGTCTCCGCCCTGATTGCCGCATTCATCGGGCTGCTCATCGGGCTTCCCACCCTGCGCACCCGGGGAGCCTATTTTGCCATCGTGACCCTTTGTTTCGGGGTGATCGTGTGGATCGTGGCAGGCAACTGGGACGAACTGACCGGCGGTCATAACGGGATTTTCGGCATTCCCCGGCCCACGCCGATTCCCGTGCCGTTTTTCGGCCAGATCGAGTTTTTCTCCCAGACGAGCATGTACTACCTGGCCCTGGCCGCGCTTTTGCTGGTATTGTTTGTCCTTTACCGCCTTGTATATTCGGTTTTCGGCCTGACGTTCATGGCCGTGCGCAACAACGAGCCCCTGGCGGATTCGGTCGGTATCAATACGTATGCCACCAAGCTGGTTTCCTTTGTGGCGGGCAACTTCATCGCAGGCCTTGCCGGCGGGATGTATGCCGCCATCATGGGCGCGGTCAGCCCGAGCGCAGCCGGTTACATGCTGACATTTAATTTCCTGATTTTCGTGATCCTGGGCGGAATGGCGACTTTGCCCGGCCCGGTTGTGGGTGCCTTTGCGATCCCCGTGCTAATGGAGTTCATGCAGTTTCTCGATGATTTTCGCATGCTGATTTTCGGGGCACTGCTCATCGTGGTGATCATTTATTTTCCCATGGGTCTTGTCGGCGGGTTGCGCCGATTGAATCAAAAAGTTGCCGCCCGGCGTCAACAAAAGGTATCGGAGAGTGGCCATGCTTCGCGTTGAATCTTTGACCAAGCGATTTCAAGGACTTGTGGCAGTCCAGGATCTTTCCTTTGAAATCATCAAGGGGGAAATCCTGGCCATTATCGGCCCCAACGGGGCCGGAAAATCCACCGTGTTCAACCTGATTACCGGAACGCTCAAGCCGGCATCCGGTCAGATCTTTATCAACGAACTGGATATTACCGGCGCATGGCCGCACCAGGTGGCCTCCAAGGGGATATCCAGGACCTTTCAAACCACCAGCCTGTTTGATCAGCTCAGGGTGATTGACAACCTGATGATCGGCTATAAATGGCGGACCAAGCTGGGATTCTGGAATACGCTGTTTCATACGTCCCGCTGGAAGGCCCACCAGGCCGAGACCTATCAGCAGGCCATGGAAACCCTGAAATTTCTGGGCCTGGCCGAGAAACACGACCAGTTTGTTCCCGCCCTGTCCCAGGAGGAACAAAAACGCTTGGCAATCGGCATTGCCCTGGTGTGCAAACCCCAGGTCCTGCTGCTCGATGAACCCACCAGCGGATTGATCCAGGAGGAAACCGACCGGGTGACCGATCTGATCCGGCGGGTCCGGGAGCAGGGAACCACCGTGTGCCTGATCGAACACAAGATGCAGATGATCATGGGGGTGGCCGATCGCATCGTGGTGTTAAACTACGGGAAGAAAATCTCCGAGGGCGCACCTGCGGAAGTCAAATCAGACCAGGCTGTAATCGCGGCTTACCTGGGAGGGGAGTTTCATGCTTAAGCTCACACAGGTCCATACAGATATCAGCGGAATGCAGATTATCCATAACGTCTCCCTGGAAATCAAGCAGGGCGAGTTCGTGGCCCTGCTCGGCAGTAACGGTGCGGGCAAGACCACCCTGTTTCGCACCATTGCCGGGGTGTTAAAACCGAATACGGGTTCCATTGAGTTCAACGGCGCTCCCATACACCGGATGCCCGTGCACAGGATCGTGGAACAGGGATTGGTGCTATGCCCGCAGGGACGGCAGCTTTTTCCGCATTTGACCGTGGAAAAGAACCTGCGGCTCGGGGCATATCCGCTGCGCGGCAACAAAATCCGGATCCAGAAGAACCTGGAACGGGTCTATGAGTTGTTTCCGATCCTAAAGGAACGCAGCCAGCAGCAGGCCGGCACATTCAGCGGCGGGGAACAGCAGATGCTGGCAATTGCCCGCGCACTGATGAGCGAGCCCCAGATGCTTCTGCTTGACGAGCCCTCCGTGGGTCTGGCTCCTTTGATCGTTCAGCAGATGGCCGACGTGATCTCCAACATCAACCAAGAGATGGATACAACGATTTTTCTTTCCGAGCAAAACGCAAACATGGCCCTGAACATCACGAATCGGGGGTATGTGCTGGAAAGTGGCGCCTGCGTGCTTTCCGGGGACTGCGAGCATTTGAAAAACGATGAAATGGTAAGAAAAGCCTATATCGGCGCCTGATTATATGGTATGCTGCCGTTGATCCAAAAAATGCGCAGGGAGTCAAATTCCTCCGTCCATTACAGCCAACACAGCAAAAGCAAAGAGGTCGAACATGAAGATCATGGTTTGCTATACCGGTTCCCGATCCGCCAGGGCAGCCTTAGCCACGGCCATTGAACGGGCCAAAAAGCTGGATGCCAAACTCTACCTGGTCGCCTCCATGGAGAAGGGAACCGAAGAAGAGCAAAAGACCATCGGACAGCTTGAGGGTGCATTGAAATCCGGAGAGGAACAGGTCAACAGGGAGCAGGTCGCCTGTGAGACCCATCTGCTGGTGCGCGGTGCCACGCCTGAGGAAGATCTCGTGGCATATGCCAGCGAGCAGGGTATGGATGAGATCGTGATCGGCATCCGGAAGCGCTCCAAAATGGGCAAGCTGCTTTTCGGCTCCACTGCCCAGTATCTGATTCTAAACGCCCCGTGCCCGGTGTTGACGGTCAAGTAATCGTGTCACAGGTCCGGATCCGAACACGCAGCCGGACGGGCCAGGAAAGATCCCCGGCCCGCCCCCAGCCGCATATGCTTTTTACGCCGGAGCGGAGCCCGGTGCGCCGCCCATGAGCGCAAAGAGCAGGCCTGCAATCAGGAAGTAGATCAGCCAGCCGATCACGCAGACGCCAATGGCGCGTGCGGTGCTTTCATAATCCAGGGCCTGGCGCACGCCGATGACCATTGCCGCCAGCATCCAGACCCCGCCGACCAGAAAGACAATGCTGCGCAGTCCCGGGATGATGCCCAGAATCCGGATTATCCCCGGGGCGCTGGAAAAGCCGATGGTGCGCAGCAATTCGCCGTGATCTGCCCGGGTCTGGGCTTCGGGCAGCAGCTTGGTGCCGATGAGATAGGTCAGAAAGGCCCAGACATACCACCCCACAAGAGCGACAATCGTTCCGATGATAAGTCCGCCGATGCCCTGGACACTGATTGCGCCGATTCCGGCGGCAAGGCTGGAGAGCACCACCACGGCCATTGCCTGGCCCATGGCGCCCTTGTCAGCCTCCACTTCTTCATACAGGCTCGCCTCGAGCTTGCTTGCGCGAATCATCCGGTCCACGAACTGATTCATTTGTCCCTCCTTTTTGTTTCGGGTCAAAGGTCCGCATGGCTGAAAGAAAGGCAGGCAGATGTTTTGCCAGGTACATGAGGCTGTGCCTGTGCTGCCAGATGCGTCTGGCAAAACGCCTGCGCCATCTGGAATCCGAGTAAAACCGCTTGACGTGCCAGTTATACAGGTTGTCCAGGCTTTGTCTGGAGTCCATCTGCTCGGGGACGAACACGAAATTCAGGCAGTTCATTTTGCGCCAGTCTTCCTCCATTTCGCCCTGGTCAAATATGGTCTGCCATACCGGGGCACCCGGAAAAGGGGTGAACTTGGCCATGTTCATGTCATCGAGATCCAGGGAGAGAACGAAGTCGCTGGTTTTTCGTATCGACTCCGCACTTTCGCCTGGAAGTCCCATCATGAAAAGCCCCTTGGCCCGCAGGCCGGCTGCCTGGATTCTTCTGACCGTATCCTTTACCTCCTCAAGATA
>JBKHJS010000125.1:0-6876 GCA_046537995.1 Desulfobacterales bacterium | reverse complement strand
CGATAAAGCCGGTTGCACCTGTCAGCAGGATGCGGGGCGGGGAGGTGGCTTTCATTCGACCTGCTCCCGGATCGCATCTGTCAGGCCGTTTAAAAACAACACGGACTTCACCCGGATACAGATGAGCGCCGCATCCGGGGAATCCAGCAAGGCCTGAAGCTCAGGGTGCGCGGTTAACATTACATCCCGGACCTGTTGTCTTTCCGGATCCCCGGCAAACGCCTCAGTCACCCCTTCAACGGTAAGAGCCCGGGGTCGGGGCTGATCGCGGGAATCGATCAGCAGGCTGACCCGGGGATTTTCTTTCAGGTTGCGATACTTCCGGGTATTGCGCCGGGTACACATAAATATGCGGGTGCAGTCTGCATTGACCGTATAAAGCATCAGGGAGCAATACGGCTGGTTGCCCGCGGCAGTGGCCATAACACAATGACGCCTGTTGCGGAGCAGCGATTGAATTTCATCATGCATGCGCATTCCTTTTAAGACCGAAATTGAGCGTTTCAGATTTTTAAAAGCAATTTATTTTAAGGTAAGAATTGCTTTGATTTTGCCTTTAATACCTTTCTGCTTTATATTTATGCCAAATCGCTTAATATATCAACAAGGAAGGACGATCCATGGAAGATCGCATCAAAATCGGCATCAGCGCCTGTCTGCTGGGAGAAAACGTGCGCTATAACGGCGGGCACAAACTGGACCACTTTCTTCGCGACACCCTCGGCCGGTACGTGGAATATGTGCCGGTATGCCCCGAGGTCGAGGCAGGATTCGGCGTTCCAAGAGAAACCATGCGCCTGGAGGGAAATATTGATGCGCCCCGGCTGGTAAAAACCAAATCCCGCACCGATCATACGGAGCAAATGCGCCAATGGGCACAAAAACGGGTAAAAGAACTGGAAAAAGATGACTTGTGCGGATATATCTTCAAAAAGGATTCCCCGAGCAGCGGATTGATGCGGGTTAAAGTCTACAACGACAAGGGCATGCCCGAGAAAAAAGGCGTTGGCCTGTTTGCCCGGGAATTTGTCAACCATTTTCCCCTGGTTCCGGTGGAGGAAGAAGGGCGGCTGCATGATCCGCAACTCCGGGAAAATTTTGTCGAACAGATTTTCACCCTTAAAAGATGGCGCGATACGCTCTCGCAAAACCCCGGCACCAAAGAGATCGTGGACTATCATTCCCGGAACAAGCTGCTTTTGATGGCCCACAGCCCGCAGCATGCCCGCAGCATGGGAAAACTCGTGGCCGGGGCCGGACAAACGGATCGGGATGCATTCTGCCGGGAGTATGAAACGCAGCTGATGGGCGCCCTGCGCATGAAAGCCACAATCAAAAAACACATCAACGTGCTCCAGCACATCATGGGATATTTTAAAGATCAGCTCTCCCCGGACGAAAAACAGGAATTACTGGAGACCTTTGATCAGTTCAGGGCAGGCCATGTCCCCCTGCTGGTTCCCGTAACCCTGCTCAACCACTACATCCGCAAGTACGATCAGCCCTACCTCAGGCAGCAGACCTACTTAAATCCCCACCCCGTCGAACTTAAGCTCCGCACCTATATCTAAGCCGGAAAAAAGCCGAATTGCTTGACCCCGGAAAAACCTCGGTTTATTGTTACCGCAAAAGTGATTTAAAAAGCGCCCCGCCGGGGCACTGCACGGAAAAAAACCGATTTTTTCTCAAGTACCCGGAAATTCATCATTGGCTGATTTTTTTAAAAATTTTTCCACAGGCTGCGGCGCGCTGATATTAATCTGCGTTTTTGCTTTTATCGTGGCGCCGGTAATCCTGTTTGTTTTTAAAGTGGCGCTGTGGATCGCCGTTCCGATACTTACCTTGCTGATCCTCATTGTTGCCGTGGCTTTGTTTGGCAGGATGATTATAGAGGTTAAAGACCGCTGGTAGAAAATGCGGGCAAAGCCGCCCGGCAAAAAATCCCGGAAAGATTTGATGTATATATGTGCCTTACCGCCTGTTTGCCTGTTCCAAATACCCGATCGGACCTGAAAAACTTCATAAACGCGGGGTTTTCCCGGATACCGGAGACCCTGATCCTTGTGTCTGCCATCTGCCTTTTTTTTGTTCTGCCCGGCGCGCAATCGGCTGCCGCTGCCGCGGGACCGGATTTGTTCGCGTCAGGAAAAACGGTAAATACGGATTCGGCAAAAAAAACAAAACGCCCTTCCCATAGCTTTTCCATGGGAAACAACTGGAACGGCACGTTTTCTCCCGGCACCCATCTTTACCCGGTTTATCTCGCCGATCCCTTTCACCCCACCACCGCGCTGAACGCGGCGAGTTACAGCGACTCGGAAATACCGGCTGCCGGAGACAAGCGCTATATTTTCCGCATCGGCGGCCGGCTCGGGCTGCTGAGGATATCTCCGGCAAAGCATTATGACCGGGGATTTCAGTTCAATCTTCACGGCACGTTTCTCGGCATGTTTGACCGGGCGCATTCCCTGGACAACATCGGATGGGACGGGCTCTACGGATTTAATCTGAGTTGGCGCGGCGCTTCGGGCACGGCCCTGAAACTGGGCATCAACCATGACTCCAGCCATGTCGGGGACGAATACGCCGAACGCACGGGAAAACTGCGGGACGAATATACGCGGCAGGAATATGTCGCAGGTATCAGCGCGCCGCTTTATCGGCATTTTCGCGGCTATGCAGAGGCCGGATGGGCGTTTGACCTTCGCAATGAAGCGCTGCAGGACAAATGGCGCCTCCAGGCCGGCCTTGAATTCACGGACAGAGACGCTTTGTTCAACGGGCAAATGGGATATTATGCGGCCGTTGATATGACGTCCTTTGCGGAATCCGACTGGGAACCGGATGTAACGGTGCAGGCCGGGTTAATGGTGCCGGTTGACCGTATCCGCCGCGATTTCCGCATGGGACTTGAATATCGAAAAGGCAGATCCCTTATCGGCGAGTTTTCAGCATATGAAGAAACCTACTGGGTCTGGGGCATATGGATTGACCTGTGATCCGGTTGTATCCAAAAGCGCAGCATACGGCGGTTATGCGGGGCCAAAAGCCGGCACCGGGATTCACTCTTCGAGATGCCGGTACAGGGTCCTTCTGCTGACCCCCAGGATGGCTGCGGCCCGCCTTTTGTTCCCGCCGGTTTTTTTCAGCACGTGATCGATATATTGTTTTTCGATTTCCTGGAGCGTGGGCAGGATTTCGGATTCCCGGATCAGACTGCCGACCATATTGTCCGGCGAGGCTTCCGGGTTTTGTATGGAACCGCCGGCATACTGCCGGATCCGGGTTGGCAGGTGGTCCACGTCCAGGTGCGTGCCGTGGCAGAACGTCACCGCCCTTTCAATGATGTTCTGCAGCTCCCTGACATTTCCGGGAAACGTATACTGCGACAGCAGTTCCAGCGCCTCAGAGGTCAGGCCCGCGATTTCCTTGCCCATCTGAAGGCAGTAGCGGTTCAGGAAATGATCGGCCAGAAGCGGAATGTCATCTTTTCGCTCCCGCAGGGGCGGGACTGTGAGACTGAAGGTTTCCAGCCGGTAAAACAGATCCTGGCGGAACTCCCCGGATCCCATCTTGTTTTCAAGCGCCTGGTTGGTAGCGCAGATCACCCGGACATCGACCTGCTGCTCCCTGCTGCCGCCCACGGGCCGGAAAGTACCGTCCTGCAAGACCCGCAGCAGCTTGGACTGGAGCCTGTAAGGCATTTCCCCGATTTCGTCAAGCAGCAGGGAGCCCTGGTGCGTGCGGTAAAAAAGGCCCTGCCGTTTTTTTACCGCACCGGTAAACGCCCCTTCCTCGTGGCCGAAAAACTCGCTTTCCAGCAATTCAGCCGGTATTCCGGCGCAGTTGACCGCAAGAAAGGGGGCCTTATGCCGGAGACTCAAATCATGGACCGCCTTTGCCACCAGCTCCTTGCCCACGCCGCTTTCTCCCTGGATCAATACCGGTCCCTGGGCCGCGGCGATCTTCCGGAGCTGATCAAACATCACCCGCATGGCCCGGCTCCGGCCGATCATGCCGCAGAAGCCCTCGCCGGTCATAAGATCCCTGAAGCGGCGGACCTCTTTCTGCAGTCGCCTGTGGCGCAGGGTCCGCTCCACACTCAAACGGAAATGCTCCAGGTCCAGGGGCTTTGCCAGAAAATCGTCCGCACCGGATTTCAATGCCTCCACGGCCTGGGGAATACTGCCAAAGGCGGTGATAATCAGAAAACCGGGCTGGGCATAAAGCTCCCGGGTCCGCTGCAGAAGTGTCATGCCGTCTTCGCCGGGCAGTTTCAGATCGCTGACCACCAGATCCGGCTCCCAGGTTTTAAGCAAATCCGCCGCAGCTTCTGCCGAAGATGCGATACGAACCTGGTAGCCGGCATCTTCAAGTTCTTCGTTTAGAAGGTTGGCCAGTCCCGTGTCATCTTCGATCAGCAGAATCCGTTCCCGGCCGGCTGCCGATGGCTTGGCATATTGAAATTCAGACATTATCCGCTCCTGACGCCTGTGGCGGGTTTTCTTCCTGCGGCGGGAGCACGATCTCAAAACCCGCGCCGCCGAGTTCAGAATCAAACACCCTGATGGATCCGTTATGCTCCTGGACGATGCCGTGTACCACGGAAAGCCCCAGGCCGGTGTTCCGCCCGTTTTTGCCGGTGGTGAAAAACGGCTCGAAAATTCTCGGCTTGGCTTCGTCTGCAATGCCGGGGCCGTTGTCTTCCACTTTGAAAATCACTTCACGGGTGGCCGCCAATTCCCAGCAGATCGCCACCCGGGTGGCTTTTCCGGTCTGGGCGGCATTGCGCAGCAGATTGATCAGCGCCTGTTCAAAACGCAGCGGATCGGCGTAAACAAAGGGTCCCGGCTCCGGGCCCCGGGTGACAAATTCCACGCTGGCGCCGGATTCCTTTTGAATCGCCAGAACCGCGGATCCGGCCAGGCGATCGGCCCGGAACCACCGTTTTTCGCGCATGGCGCCTTTGCCGAAATCCAGGAGCTGGCGGACCAGATCGTTCATGCGCCCGACCTGCCCGCGTATATCCTGGAGGCTGCTTTCGCGATTCGGGCTGATATCCGGGTCCCGCAGCACGCGCTGGGCTTTGCCGTCGATCAGCGACAGGGGACCGCCCAGTTCATGGGCAATACCGCCGGCCAACTGCCCGATGGCGGCCATTTTCTCGCTCTGCCGGAGCTTGTTTTCCAATTCCTGTTGGGAGCGCCGCCTTTCTTCCACTTCTTTTTCACTTCGGTCCACACTGTCGAGCATGCTGTTTAAAGCCCCGGCCAGGGCGGCGATTTCCTTGGGGCCATGGTGCGGTGCCCGGTGGGATCGCTCGCCTGCCTGGACCCGGGTCATGCTTTGCACCAGTTCCGTAAAATGCCGGCCTGCAGCCCTGTAAAAACCAAACAGTACAAGCCCGGACATAAACAGACCGGATGCAACAAGTATTGCGATCACCCGGATGCGAAGCGTTTGAATATATTCCTGGATATCGCTTTTTTTGCGGGTAATCTGGAGCATCCCGTTGGTCTTTCCCGAGCTGTCGAAAAGGGGCACAAAATAGGAATAAACCCGGCGGCCCTCGATTTTTTCGTACTGCCCCTTGCGCTTGCCGCCTTCCAGCACATCCCGCAGGCCCTGCTGCTGCTGCTCCGGCTCTACCGCCCCCACCGCCGCAACGCGCCGGCCTTGTTTATCATAGACATAGGCCCCGTAAACCCTTCCGATATGGAAAACCGACTGCAGGGCCTGGGTGACGCTGCCGAACCGATTTTTTTCCAGGCTGTCGCTCACCGGCAGCCGGATCGCCCTTGCCGCGAGTTGAATGTCCTCCTGGAGCCGCGATTCAACGACGTGCTCCACCGTCCGGAACCCGAACCAGGTGGCCACGGCCATGGCAAACAAAAGCGGCACAATCACATTGGTAATAAGCACGGCTCGCAGGCTGAGCCGATTCAAGATCACAGACCACACAAGCTATCCTCCTTTGACACAAGAACACATGTGACTTTTTGGCACACTATTTCCGCACTTTCAAGTCCAAACGAGTTTATTTTAAATTATATTAAAATCAAAGAGTTATAAACATACGCTTTCCCGGAAGACTCCTGGCATAATAGATGCAACCCTGGGACAAAATGTGAAGCTGTGTCACCCTGGCAGTTTAACAGACAATTTAAAAGGAGGTAATGAAAAATGAAAGCAAAAACCATGACAATGTGGAAAATTCTCACCCCGCTGATCGCCCTGTGCTTTCTGGTGGCCGCACCGCCGCTGGCGGCCCAGAGTTCCGAAAGTGGCGGTGACTACAAAGGACAGCAGCAAGAAGGACAGCAGCAAGAAGGACAGCAGAAGCAGCAGTATCAGCAGAAATCCTCCCAGCCCGAACCGGAGGATTTCAAGGATGAGGATCTTGAAAAGTTCGCAGGCGCCCAGGACAAAGTCGATGAGATCCGGAAAGAATATTCTGATGAGCTCAGCCAGGTGGAGGATCAGGATAAAGCCCGAGATCTTCAGGACAAATACTCAAAGAAGATGGTCGAATCCATCAAGGACGAAGACCTGAGCGTCGAGAAATACAACAAGATCAGCAGGGCTGCACAGAGCAACCCGGATCTCAACAAGAAAATCGACGAGATGGCAAACTAACCCCCCCCTGCCGGCAACCACCCCGCTGGCGGGGTGGTTGCCGATTTTCACCGGGATCCCCGCAAAGGCTCCGATACAGGAGACTTTGATGCCATTGCCCGGCATCGCGTTGAACTGTTATTGACAAATACAGGTTAAGCGCCTACAAGGGGATCCACAATGATCTGTCCAAACAAATTTTCCAGCTTTTTCCAGAATCCCGCGCATTCCGGCCAGGTACTCTCTGCGGGCCGGTATATT
>JBKHJS010000124.1:0-6882 GCA_046537995.1 Desulfobacterales bacterium | reverse complement strand
ACGACGCGCGCCAAAATGCAACGCCCGCCAAAAAGGGGACAGACCTATTTTTCGAAAAATCGAAAAATAGGTCTGTCCCCTTTTTGGGGTTTTTGCTTTTTGGTGCGAATGTGATACAAGAAGAATCCGAACAAAATTCACCACGAACAAGGGGGACGTTTATAAAATTATAAGTTTTCCAAGTTGTCTTCGGAATAACTTATAATTTTATGAACGTCCCTTAATAGATTAATACAGAAAAAGGAGTTGTCATGACCCAAACCAGCGCGTATCGCGTCTGTCCCTTGTGCGAGGCCGGCTGCGGCCTGGAAATCAAGCTTTCCGGCGATCGGGTGGAAAAAATCCGGGGGGATCAGGATCATCCCATGAGCAAAGGATTTTGCTGCCCCAAGGGAATTGCGCTGAAAGATCTTCACGCGGATCCGGACCGGCTGAGAACCCCGATGATCAAGGAAAACGGGAGCTTCCGGGAAGCCGGCTGGGACGAGGCCCTGCGCCTTGTGGAGGCAAGCCTTGCCCGAATCCGGGAGGAATCGGGCAATGACGCGGTGGCCCTGTATCTGGGCAATCCCAACACCCACACCATGGCCGGCGGCCTGTTTATCCGGCCGCTGATCAAGGCGTTGAAAACGAAAAACTTCTATTCCGCCTCAACGGTTGACCAGATGCCCAAGATGGCGGCCTGCGGGTGGATTTACGGCAACCCGGGACGCATCCCGGTGCCGGACGTGGACCACACGGACCTGCTCGTAGTCTTTGGCGCCAACCCGTTTGTCTCCAACGGCAGCCTCATGACCGCGCCGGACTTTCCGGGCCGGGTGCGCGCGCTGCAGGCCCGCGGCGGGCAGATGATCGTCATCGACCCGGCGGAAACCCGCACCGCACAGGCCGCAGACCGGCACCTGTTTATCCGGCCCGGCACGGACGTCTACATGCTGTGCGCCATCATACACGTGCTGTTTAAACAGGAACGAATTTCCACCGGGCACCTGGCTGACCTGATCGACCCCGTAGATATCGCGGACCTCAAGGATGCGGTATCCGAATGGACCCCGGCGGCAGCCGAATCAATCTGCCGGGTGCCATCAGATGAAATCACCCGGCTGGCCCGGCAGATCGCAGAAGCAGACAAGTGCGCCGTCTACGGCCGGATGGGCACCAGCACGGTCCGGCACGGAACGCTTTGCTCCTGGCTAATTGAGGCGGTCAACATCCTGACCGGGAACCTGGACCGGCAGGGCGGCACCGGGTTTGCCCGGCCGGCCCACGTGCCTGACGGCAGCATCCCGAAAAAGGGATTTACCATCGGGCGCTGGCACTCCCGGGTTTCCGGGGCCGCGGAAGTAGCCGGCGAGCTGCCCGTGGCATTGATGGCAGAAGAGATGGAAACCCCGGGCGAGGGGCAAATTCGGTCCCTGATCACCATTGCCGGCAACCCGGTGGTGGCCGTGCCCGAAAGCCGGCGGCTGGATGCGGCCCTGGCAGAACTGGATTTCATGGTCTGCGTGGACTATTACATCAACGAAACCACCCGGCGGGCCGACGTGATCCTGCCGCCGGCCTCGATTTTGTGCCACGGCCATTACGACTTTTTCTTTCACGGGCTTTCGGTACGCAATTTTGCCGCGTATTCGCCGCCGGTGCTGGAAAAGGGCCCGGCGGAAAAAGACAAGTGGGAAATCGTGGCCCACTTGACCCATATCGCCTCCGGCAGGGGCGCTGCAGCAGACCCCGGACAGGTGGCAGACCGGATTCTCGACGGCCTGGCCGACAACGTGATCCGCGCCATGGGCGGGCCGGAAAAAGCCGGCGTCACCAAGGACGACCTGACCGGCATGCTTTCCGGCAGGCGGGGCCCGGAGCGGATCCTGGATTTTCTGCTGCGCATCGGCCCGTATGGCGACAATTTCGGCCTCAAGCCCGACGGAATCAATTTTGACAAACTGGCTGCAAGCCCCCACGGCATGGACCTGGGCCCGCTTTCATCCTGGATCGAAAAGGCGCTTGCCACCCCGGACGGCAAAATTCACCTGTTTCCCCGGCAGCTGCGCGGCGCCATGGAACAGCTCAGCACCCCGCCCGCAAATGATCGGCCGGAAAAACGGCCCCTGGAACTCATCGGAAGGCGGCACCTGCGGACAAACAATTCCTGGATGCACAATATCGCCGCACTGTCCAAGAACAATCCGTGCACCCTTTACGTGCATCCCGACGATGCCGGCGTCCTGGGCCTTGAAAACGGGGATTTTGCAGAAATCACATCGGATGCGGACCGCATTTGCGCGCCCGTGGAAATCACGGAGCAAATCATGCCCGGCGTGGTGAGCCTGCCCCACGGGTGGGGCCATGACATGGAAGGTATGCAGATGCGCGTGGCAAGTCAGAACCCGGGGGTAAACACAAACCGCATCACCCCGGGCGAGGTGGACTGGCTGTCTGCAACCGCGGTATTAAACGGAATCCCGGTTGCCGTGGCTAAAAGCTGAGCTCATCCAGCCGGGTTTTGATAAAAGACCAGTTGCTGCGGGCGCCGCAGGTTACCAGCGCGCACAGGGGAACGCTGGTGCGGTCTTCAAGCTGCTGTATAATCACAATGACGTCCCGGGCATGGAGGGTGAAGGATCGGGCATGGTCCAGGCCCAGACCGGCGGCCGTCTTTCTTGCGTTTGCCAGGATCGCGCTCATGGCGTATGCCAGCTTCGCCGCGTCCTCGCCGCCGCCATGACGGTTTACCAGCACGTTTCCCCCGGTATCAATCACGGCAATGGTCCGGCAATCCCGGATGTCACGGAGTTCCGAGACAATCGTTTCCAGCCACTCGCCGGCTTTCTGCCGGGTCTCCGGCGAAATCTCCGGTCCGGCGGACCGGGCCTTTGCCTCGGCATCTGTCTCGGCTTCTGTCTCAGCATCCGTCTCGGCTTCTTCCTCCCCGGCCGCTTCTTCTTCCACCTCGTCTAAGAGCTCGATGACCTCATCTTCCAGGGTAATGACGTCCTCCCGGTCGGCACCGGTATCCCCGGAATTCCCGGCCTTCTCGGAATCCTCTGAGGAATCCTCTGAATTCCCGGCCGGTGCCGGATTAAATCCCCTGCTCCAGGTGGCCTCGGCAAAATCCATGAGCTTGGTCTTGATCCGCCGCCGGCTCCGGCGGCGGGGCAGTTCCGACAGGACAAAGGAAATCCGGTTCCAGGACGCCATCTCGCGGGCGGCATCGTCAACAGGGAGCTTTCCGCAATGCGCGTCAATGATTTCTCCGTTTTCAAAATAAAGGAACCCTTTTCGCTTTCCCTCGGAGCGGACCTGCATGCGGCAGGTCTTCTGCTGAAGCTCGATTAAGGGCAGCAGACTGGCCATGGTCATGCCCTTGGCGCTTTGGCCCTCATCGCGCAGGTTTAATCCCACAAACAGGGCGGACACGAGGGATTTGATTTCAAACGGCTTTTCCAGGTGGTAGAGAAATGACTGCTGGCTGATGCGCTTTTTAAACCACGGCTTGCCGCGGTCGGTCATCACGATGCAGGGCGTGTTGGGATGCTTCTGGGACATGTATGCCAGCAGTTCAAGCGCATCCAGGGTGGGGGTCTCGATATCGGTGGCCAGCACGGAAATATAATGGGAAGACATTACGGAAATGGCCTCATCCCCGTCGCCGGCAGTGAGCACCTCGAACTGCTGCACCTTGTCCAGACCCTTGCGGATAGCGGCCAGAAGTTCCGGATCCCTGTCAACAACCAGCACCTTGTCCATACACCCACCCTATATATGTATTGACAGTCCAAAAGCCGCGCATTTATATTGACTTGTAAACTATGTTCAGATCTATACCATATTCAATATTCAGACTTCAATCGAATTCCCATGAATTTACACGAACATGAAAACGCGGAATATGTTCGCATCTCCGGGCTGGACAACCCGTTTGAGGCCCAGCTGCTCGGATCGATTCTCGAGGAACGCGGCATTGCCCACCGTATCCGGTCCCACCATGACACGGCATACGACGGGCTGTTTCAGATGCAGAAGGGATGGGGCGAAATTGCCGCGCCCGAATCCCGGAAAAACGAAATCCTGGAAATCCTGGAACAGATCCGGCGCGATGCCAATGCCGGCAATTATGAAGATTTCACATGAACCCCGATAAACGCGCACAAACAAAGGGATCGAAACCCGCCGCCGAATCATGCCGAAAAACCCGGACCCGGAGTTTCCGGGCTGGTTTTTCTTCGTGCGCCCGGCGTACTTCGTGGTAATAATTAAGTATGAGCAGAAAACAGACTGTGACCAGAAGGGAGCAATAACATGACAGACTACCAGGACGCGTTCGAACAGGCACTGCGCATCGGCCGGCCGCCCAACGTGGCCGAACTGTTTCCCAATTCCCGGGCATTGATTGTCAGCGGCAGGTTCATCGACCGGGCCATGCTAAAAAAAGGCAAGGCCATTGCCATGGCTGCCAACGGAAGGAACTATTTCGCCATCCGCGGCGCACTGACAGCGGCCCAGCGGGCCAATGCCGCAATTATTATTGAAATCGCAAAATCCGAGAGCGGATACTGCGCGGTGAATTTCTACAACATCGCCCGGCTTGTTGACGACCTGTGCAACGAGCTCAACATCACCGTCCCTGTTGCCGTTCACGCAGACCACTACGGCATCAAGGGCCCTGAAGACGTGGCGTATGCCAGAACCGAAATTCCCAGCATGTTTGATGCGGGCATCACCTCCATTTCCATTGACGCCTCGCACATGTCGGATGCGGACAATCTCCTGGCCAGCATCGAGCTGTGGCCGTATGTGCCCGGATGGGCGGGCCGCGAAACCGAAGTCGGGGAAATCAAGGGCAGCACCGGGCTGTCCACGCCCCAGGAAGCGCTTTTTCTCATCCAGGGATTAAATGCGCACGACATCTTTCCGGACTGGATCGCGCTGAACAACGGCACCTCCCACGGCATTGAATCCGGATCCGAGGGCATCCAGGTGGAGCTGACCGCTGAAGTGCACAAAGCGGTATCGGCCTATAAGGTATCCGGGGCCCAGCATGGGACCTCGGGCAACAGCTCGGAGCGCCTGCGGCGCATTGCCAACGAGACCCGGACCACCAAGGCCAACGTGGCCACCTCCCTGCAGATGATCTCCTGGGGCCTGGAAGTAAACGACTACGGCAACGCCCGGCTTGATGAAAACGGCAATTTCGTCAAGGTCAAAGACCAGGGCGTAACCGAGCAGGCCTGGGCAGAGATGACCGCGCACGCCGAAGCCAAGGGCCTGAAAAAGGGCGACTACAAGAAACTCAACCTGCCCTTTGAAAGCCGGCTGCTGGCCCAGCCCAGAGAGGTCCGGGAGCGCATGGCCGACCGGGTGGCCGAATTTGTCTACACCCTGCTCACGGACGTGTTTAACTGCAGGGACACCGCGCCAATAGCACTCAACGAAATCCTGGAGGCCGGATCCCATGACCCCGGGCCCAAGGTCGGCCGCATCGAAGACCCGGCCCAGTGGACCCCGGAGAAAATCCGCGAGCGGGCATCTGAAATCAACCGGGACCGGGGCGAATCCGGCGACTTTGAAGACTGATGAGCCTGCAGGCGGATCCATGAAGAAAAAAAGCTTCTGCCCGTACTGCGGGCGGCTCCTGGCAGAAAAACGCGTGGAGGGGCGGATGCGGGATTACTGCAGCGCCTGCGCCGTGCCCCTCTACGAAAATCCGGTGCCTGCAACATGCATTGTTGCAGTGGATAAAAAAAACCGGGTCCTGCTGGTCAAGCGCAACATTGAGCCCAAAATCGGCTACTGGTGCCTGCCCGGGGGGTTCCTTGAGACCGACGAAACTCCCGAACAGGGCGCCCTGCGGGAACTTTCCGAGGAAACCGGGATTTGCGGCAAAATCGATATGCTGCTCGGGGTGATGACCAACGGCGGAACGGTTTATGAAACCATCCTGATGATCGGTTTTCTGGTGCGCAGTTTTTCAGGCACCCCCACAGCCGGGGATGACGCCGGGGACGTGGGATGGTTTGACCCGGACCGGCTGCCGGAAATCGCTTTTGACAGCCACATGTCCTTTATCCGGATTTACTGTGCGGCATATGCCGGATAACACAAAGCCCCGCCCGCAGCCCGGGGCTCGGGGCTTGCCGAAATCCGCCCGGGTGTCTTCCCATTTCCGCTTCATCTCCCGGATGCGATCCACAAATGCGCTGCGGGCCTCTTCGGGAATCACCCGCATAATGCCGGCGGCCACTGCGTGAATATGCGGGGCCAACGCGGAATCCTTGACCACGCCCTTGCTTGTCTCCGGCAGAAACGCGCTGAGCATGACAAAAAGCAGGGAGGCAATGATCACGCCCTTTACCGCGCCGAACAGGGACCCGCAGATCCGGTCCACCACGCCGAGCAGCATGAGCTGCACCATTGCCCGGATCAGCATGCCCAGCAGCATGGCCGCTGCAAAAACCCCGAAAAACAGCAGCAGAAAGGCTGCGACATATCGATAATGCGGATTTTCGATGAACCCGGAAAACACCGGTGCAAGCCGGTCATAAAAAACAAATGCCGCGTAAAACCCGCCCAGCACGCCTGAAATTGCGGCCGCCTCGCGTATGATGCCCCGAAATGCCCCGCTGATCATGCAAAAGCCGAGAATCACCACAACAACCATGTCAAACGGATTTAACACCGACGCTCCTTTACCCGGGCCGCCCGGATTGACAAGGGCCGCAGGATAGTTCCAAATATTTGCTTTGGCAATTGCAAAATATGAATTTTCCGTGTTATAGACAAGTTATCCGTATACCTGAATTATAAACCCAAACAAGCGACAAAAACACGATAATGAATTACAAGGATCAGACCAAAACCGAAATGACGTTTCCGGACACCGAC
>JBKHJS010000123.1:0-6906 GCA_046537995.1 Desulfobacterales bacterium | reverse complement strand
ATTCCGCAGGGATGCAGCGCAACGCAGATATTGGACTTTTTACGAAGCCATCAAACTTGAACAGAAACAGGAGGCATCTAAAAATGGAAACACGGTTCTGGCACAAAAACTACGACTACAACGTTCCCACCACGGTCCGCTACCCCAGGATCCCGGTCCATGAGCTGGTCCACACCGCAGCCAGTGCTACGCCGAACAAGGCGGCAACCACCATGTACGGCACGGAAATCACGTTCAGCGAGCTTCGCCGGCAGATCGTGCGCATGGCCAACGCCCTTTCCGGCCTCGGGGTGAAAAAGGGAGACCGGGTGGGCGTCCACCTGCCCAACAGCCCGCAATACATCATTGCCTACTATGCCGCCATGTCCGTGGGTGCCATCGTGGTCAACCTCAATCCCATGTACACCACCGAAGAACTCAAGGGACTTTCGGAAAACACCGGCATCAACACCCTGTTTACCTTTGACATGGTCCTGCCCAACATCCGGCCGCTGTGCGAGGCCGTGGAAATAAAAAACATGGTGGTCACCCGGATCACCGATTATGTCAACGGCTTTAATGTGAGCACGCCGGAGGAGCTGGAACTGGAAAAGCGGTGGCATCATTTTTCCCGGCTTCTGGAACAAACCACAAGCACCGTACCCCCAAGAGTTGAGATCACGCCCCAGGACCCGGCCCTGATCCAGTTTACCGGGGGCACCACCGGCCTGCCCAAGGGCGCGGTGCTCACTCACCGCAACGTCCTGGCCGCCACCATGCATGCCAACCTCTGGGGCGCACACTTAAACAGCATGACCCCGGTGCACGAGCGAAACGTGCTTGCCATGCTTCCGTTTTTCCACGTTTACGGCGATATCGTGGTGCTCAACTGGGCCATGTTCAACTGCGCCACACAGATCCTGATGCCGCGCTTTGACATTGAGGAGATCATGGGCAAGCTGGAAATGATCCCGCGAATCCAGTTTTTCCCGGCCGTACCCACGATGATCAGCGCCATTTTAAACCACCCCAGGGCCGAATCCCTAGAGCTTGACAAAAAATTCGGACTGCTCAACAGCGGCGGCGCCCCCTGCCCGATCAGCCTGATCGAAAGGGCCCGGGATCTCAATATCTGCTTCAGCGAGGGCTGGGGCATGAGCGAAACCGCTGCCCTGGGGACGGCCAACCCCAACGTGGGGCTGAAAAAACCCGGCAGCATCGGTATTCCCATGCCGGACAACGACGTCAAGCTCGTGGATCCCGTTGACGGGGTCACCGAGGTAAAGCAGGGTGAACGGGGCGAGCTGATCATCACCGGTCCCCAGGTCATGTCCGGCTACTGGAACAACCCGGAGGAAACCGCAAACCAGCTCAAGGACGGATGGCTCTACACAGGGGACGTGGCCGTACAGGACCAGGACGGCTATATCTATCTCGTGGACCGCACAAAGGACATGATAATTGCCAGCGGATACAACATTTATCCCAGGGAAATCGACGAAGTCCTCTACCGGCACCCGAAGGTTGCGGAAGCCGCTGCAATCGGGGTTCCCGACGAGTACCGGGGCGAGACCATCAAGGTTTTTATCACCCTCAAGCAGGGAGAGACCGCCACGGAAGAGGAAATCATCGAGTTCTGCAAGGACAAGCTGGCTGCTTACAAACGGCCCAAGACTGTGGAGTTCCGGGATGATATCCCGAAATCCGCTGTGGGCAAGGTCCTGCGCAAAAACCTGCGGGCCGAGGAATTGGCCAAGCAGGAGAAAAAATAGGCTATGTGAACAGCCGGGCGCGCCATAACGTGAAAAACACGAAGCAACACGAAGGTAAAGCCGGATAACCCGGATGCCTTCGTGTGCTTTGTGGGACCTGCTGCAAATCAGTAGTTCAAAGTCATCAACAAAGACGATCCTGCGGCATCTCCGGACTCAATAACTTCTCTGCCATCTTTTTCCGAAAGTTTTTGTCCTGCCTGTTCCCGGATCATCCGGATGCCCCGGTGCATGTGTTCGATAAACTCCGCAGCCGGCATCATCTCCCCGTAAGTCCGGGTAAAGGCATATATGCACACATTCTGCTCCGCCACACCTGCGGCCATGGCCGCGGCCTGTTCGAGCAGCTCCACGGCTTTTGCCGCACCCCGGACGGTGCGCACGGGAAACAGGTCCCACCATGCTACGGCAGCACAAAAATAGGTGGTCGGCCGGTAAGCCTGCAGTGCAATCGAGTCGTCATGGCTGACCATATGGTTGCTGAATATCTCTTCCAGCCACCGGGAGTCCACCGCCTGTTCCGCGAAATCTTCGCGGATGTATCCAAACTGCCAGTGCAGTCTGCGGATCACCTGCCGGATCTCTTCCGGATTGCCGTCAACGGGGCAATTCGATGATTCAAAAATCTGCGGCCGGCTTTGCAGCAATACCCTGAGCACCCGCACCGTGCTGAGCAGGTACACCGACCGGATCCCGGTGGGCGAAACCGTAACCCCCATTGTAAAAAGGGACTCCGCACGATCCAGGTCCGCAAGGATCTGCTGCCGGAAATGCGCAGACGGGTTTTTCGATTTTATGTCAGGGTCGCCCCTGCGCATGTATCCCAGGGTAGACATGGCCCGGGCCAGGTAGAGCACCGCATACTCGCAGTAAAACTCCTCGGATTCAAAGGCGCAGTTTTTTTGTATAAAAGCTGCCTCATGTTCAGCCTGGACAAAGAGGCCGGCGGCAATCTCATGGGACGGGGCTTTTATGGCAAGATTGCGCAGCAGCACCATGCGCAGGGTCCGCGCGTTTAGGCGGGTCGGATCCAGGCTCAGCACAATCCTGAGGATCTCCATGGCCTCCCGGAAACGGCGCCTGTAATACAGCGTTTTGGCGATTTCCAGGCCCAACAGCGAGTTGTGCGGAAACTTCAGAAAAGCGGAAACCGCATTGGACGTCTTTGCACTGTCTGCGGCCGATGAAATCCAAAACCGATTTGCCGGATCTTCTGCGGAATCCGCATCATTTGCCAGAACCGGGTCCTTTAACAGATCGGGAACAAAATCAAAGTACAGCGCGCTCCAGAAACCTTCAACCCACCAGATGGTCAGCGTTTCCCCGCTGAAAAGGGTGATTTCCGCAGGCTGTCCGCACAAAAGCAGGCGGATGTCATTGATCAGTACGCACTGCCGGGCATAGTCGGTCAGGCGGATCACCGGATCGCCTGCAAGCTTTGTGTTAAGCACGGGCAGGAGATAGTTTTCGAGCACCGTAAATTCGCCCGCGGCAATCCCGATTGACAAAAACCGGTTCTGGGTGCAGTACGCGGACAAAGACCACCGAATGGCCATCTGGTGGGCCAGGGAAACCGCGCTTCGCAGACACTGTCTGTAGGCCGCGGGATTGGTGGCCCCGAGTTCCTTTGGAAAATCCACGTACAGGGTGGTAATGCCCTGGGACCGGACCTTGCCCCATTTGCCGTAGGCAAAACGGCTGATGGCATGTTCGATGTATTCCTTAAGGTTTTTCTTCAGCCATCCCACGATCTCGTGATCAATTACGTCGCCGCGGCTGTACAATGCGAATCCGATGCGCACGCCCTCCTTATGCTCGGTTTGCTGCCTGCCGTGACGGCACAGCTTCAGCAGTGTTTCATAGTGAAACCGCCGGCCCAGGCCGGGACGCTCGTGACCGATCCAAAAGGCCAGGCTGCGCAGGGCGTTGCATTTATGGGGCGTATCCGCGGTCTCCTTTTTCAGCCGGGAGAGCATGGAATTGCTCAGCCCGGGCAATTCTATCCGGTGATGTGCGATCAGGGAATTGATCCGCTCGACCAGGGACCGCATGGAGAGATTGAATTCAAGCAGCCGGGCTTTTTGTTCAACAAGCGCCGCAAAATTCAAATCCCCGGTCTCCGGGGGCTGCTCGAGCTCTCCGGAATACGACCGGATAAAGGCTTCCAGGGCTTTCGGATCCGGGGTGTCAATGAGTCCGCGGGCAAAAGCAAAATCCGTAAATGACTTCACGGCCCTGTCGTTTTCCGGATCTGCACTGAACCCGGAAAAGGCTTCACTGGTGGGGAAAACCGCCATTATGGCCGAAGCCGCGGCATTGGTGTCTTTCATTGTCCTGCCTCCGGTTTTGCAGAAACAACCTTCTGTTTCACATTAATACATAAATTTTATTGAAACGGCCGCAGAATTTGACAAAAATTTAAATCGAATTCTAAAATGCTTGAAACATTTCACATTGTCAAGACAAGTTCCAGCACCGATGATCACCCCATACAAAGGAGAAGGACCCATGGACCATTACAAGCTGTTTATCAACGGTGAATTCGTGGACGCCACAGACGGCGGAACTTTTGAATCCATCGATCCTGGCACCGGCACGCCCGTGGCTACCGTGGCCAAAGCAGGCAAATCCGATGCCGAAGCGGCAATTAATGCGGCCAGAAAAGCCTTTGACAGCGGGGTATGGAGCGATTTGACACCCGCGGCCCGCCTGGAGAAACTCAACGCCTTTTCCGACCAGATCACCCAGCAGGCACTGCGCCTGGCGATCACCGAGGCCATGGATTCCGGGCACATCATTCGCCTGGCAAAGTACTGGGGGATGCTCGGCTCCCAGCTGATACGCAATTACGGCCATTACGCAGCTTACCATTTCCCGTGGGAAGAGGAAATCCCGTATGCCGGAAACGTGTTCGCCCCTGGACGGGACTTCATCCGGCGCGAGCCCATCGGAGTCTGCGTGGGCATCATCCCCTGGAACTTTCCGCTAAGCATGGCTTTCTGGAAAATCGCCCCGGCCATTGCCATGGGCAACACCATTGTATTAAAACCCGCCACGTCCACCCCGCTGGGGGCCTTCATTGTTGCAGAAGCCGCCAAAGCCGCCGGCATCCCGGACGGAGTGGTCAACGTGATTGCCGGCCCTGGCGGAGAACTGGGCAACACCCTGTGCACCCACCCGTCAGTGGACAAGATCGCCTTTACCGGCAGCACCGAAGTGGGGCGGCAGATCATGAAAATGGGCGCGGATACGGTCAAAAAGGTCACACTGGAACTCGGCGGCAAGTCGGCCAACATCGTGCTCGATGACGCGGACCTGGACATGGCCGTGGAAGGCGCCATCTTCGGGACATTTTTCCATCAGGGCCAGGTGTGCGAATCCGGCACCCGCGTTCTGGTGGCATCAAAGGTCTACGACGAATTTCTGGAAAAGATGAAAAACCGCGCAGAAAACCTGCGCATCGGCTACCAGCTCGATCCGGCATCCCACCAGGGACCGCTGGCCAATGCCGCCCAGCTCTCCACGGTCGAACAGTATGTCAAGCTGGGCAGAGAAGAAGGCGCACAGCTTGTCACCGGTGGCGAGCGCGCACAAGTAGAAGGCCTGGAGGGCGGATTTTATTACAAGCCCACGATTTTCGCAGATGTTGACAACCGCATGCGCATTGCCCAGGAAGAAATCTTCGGCCCGGTTGTGTGCGTGATCAAGTACGACACCGAGGACGAGGCCGTAGAGATCGCCAATGATTCCATCTACGGCCTTGCCGGCGGGGTATTTTCAGCAAGCAACACCCGGGCCGAGCGCATCGCGCGCCGGATTCGTACCGGCACCATGTGGATCAACAATTATCACGCATTCGGGGATTTCTGCCCGTTTGGCGGATACAAGCAGTCGGGGGTCGGCCGGGAACTGGGAGAAGCCGGATTAAAGGAATACACCGAGGTCAAGCGGGTCCATGTCTCTGCCAGTGCCGATCACCAGAGCAACTTCATGATGAAGATGTTTTCCGATGACCCCAACATCCCGTTTGTCCAGTACATTACTCCCACCGTGGTAATCGCCGGCCGCAACAGCTTGCCGGCAGTTTACCGGGAAGTGGTCCGGCTGGGCGGCAGCCGGGCGCTGGTGCTCACGGACAAAGGCGTGCGGGAGGCCGGCTTAACCCGCCTGGTCGAAGATGGGCTGGGGAATTTCTGTGCTGGCATCTACGATGATATCTCCCAGGACACCGATCTTGCAACCGTGGACAAAGCCGTTGACATGGCCCGGGAAAGGGGCGCGGACATTATTGTCAGCGTGGGCGGCGGCAGCGTCCTGGACACGGCCAAGGCCGTATGCGTGACCCTGAAAAACGGCGGCAAGGCTGACGATCACGTGGCCGTGATGCGCCTTACCGAACCCCAGACACCGCATATTGCGATTCCCACAACATCGGGCACGGGCAGCGAGGTCACCAACGTTTCTGTCATCAAAAGCCACACTGCCGGGCGCAAGGTCTACATCGTGGACCACTATATCACGCCGAACACGGCCATCCTGGACCCGCGCTTTACCATCGGCCTGCCGCCCGGGCTGACCGCCACCACGGCCATGGATGCCATGACCCACGCGGTAGAGGCGCTTACCTCCACCATGTCCAATCCCCTCTGCGACGGACACGCCCTGCAGGCCATCCGGCTGATCCGGGAAAACCTGCCCCGGGTGATTGCCGACGGCAAAGACGAGCAGGCCAGAAACAACATGCAAATGGCAGCTACGTCCGCCGGATGGGCATTTGGCATTGCCCAGGTGGGCCTGGCCCATTCCATGGCCCATACCGTGGGCATGTTAAGCAATGTGCCGCACGGTGCGGCATGCGGGATTATGCTACCTGCGGTGATGCGCTATAATGTGGATTACGCTACGGACAAACTGGCGCTGGCCGCCCAGGCAATGGGCGTCAGCATCGGCGGTATGGATAGCCGCCAGGCAGCCATGGCCGGGGTGGATGCACTTGAAAAACTCATGAAGGACGCCGGCCATCCCATGCGCTTAAGCGAGGTGGGCGTCACCGAAGAGGTCCTGGCCGCAGCCCCCTTCCATGCCATTGCGGATGCGCCCACGCTTTTCAACCCGCGGCCGGTATCCGATCCCAACGAGGTGGCAGAGCTCTTCA
>JBKHJS010000122.1:0-6960 GCA_046537995.1 Desulfobacterales bacterium | reverse complement strand
GGCCGGGAGTTGACATGCCGGCAAATGACTGTCATATATAGGACTCATCTGTTGATGACTTTCATCCAACCATGCACCCCGGATCTGCCGGGCGGGAGTATTGCGATGCAGAAGAAGAAACGCTGGATATACGGCCTGATCACGGCCGCAGTGGTCATTGGCCTCGGGTATGTGGCCTTTTACTTTCTGTTTCTGGATTTCCTGGTGGATTACTGGTGGTTTGACTCGCTTGGCTACGGGAGCTACTTTTTTCTGCGCCTTTCCTACAGGTACCTGGTATTTGCCGGGGTGACCCTGTTTTTCTTTTTGATCTTCTTTTTGAATTTCTGGATCGCCTCGCGTTTTCTGGGAAGCGGGTTGCCGTCATCGGAGAAAAAAGACAAAAAGCGCAAGCTGCAGTACCGGGAAGTGGCACGCCTGTTCCGCTCCGGTTCCATGAAGGTCTATGCCCCGCTTTCCCTGGTGCTATCCATATTCATTGCCCTGCCCCTGTTTGAAAAATGGGAAAGGTTTTTATTCTTCCTGTTCGGACCCGATGCCGGCACCGCAGACCCGGCCTTTGGCAATGATGTGAGTTTTTACCTGTTTTCCTATCCCATGCACATCCTGATCGAACAGCGCCTGGTCATCGCAGTGGCGATCGTGGTGGCTGCCTCTGTTATTCTCTACAGGGTTGAGCGGCGAATGCTTGCCAAAACAGATCGCTCCCTGCCCAAGGGCGCAAAACTCCATCTCAACGTACTGGCACTCGTGCTTATCGCCCTGGTGGGCTGGGGGCTTTTTCTGGAAAGATACGACCTGCTTTATTACGCAGAACACCTGCCCCTGTTTTTCGGCCCGGGATTTACCCAGATGCACGTCACACTTCCGCTGATATGGGCTGCTGTGGTTCTCTGGATCGCAGCCGCCCTGGGTGTCCTGTATTACCTGAATTTCCGGAAAAGATTGGTACCTGCAGTCTTACTGGTACTGGTTTTTGCAGGAGTGTACGCACTTGGCAACACCTCGTTTCTGCCGCAGATGGTACAGAATTACCTTGTGCTGCCCAACGAGATGTCCAGGGAAAAACCCTACATTGAAAACAGCGTTCAGGCCACGCTTTCCGCCTACAACCTTTCTGAGGTGGAAACCCGCAACTTCCAGGTGGATCAGATTCCGTGGGGTGATACCAACCGGGCCATCCGCCGGAACATCCAGAATACGCCAGTATGGGATAGAAACCTGCTCGAGGACGTCTATGACCAGCTCCAGAGAATCCGGCCCTATTACAATTTCACCGGCGTGGACGTTGACCGCTACGAGATCGGGGACAAATACCAGCAGGTCAACCTGGCTGCCCGGGAAATCAACCTGGACAAACTGCCAGGCACCGGGAATAACTGGATCAACCGGCATCTGCAGTACACCCACGGCTACGGCATGGTTATGACGCCTGCAGCCCAGAGCGGCGAGGAGTTGATGCAATGGTTTATCAAGGGTATTTCCCCGGCATCAGAATACGACTTCCGCATTTCCAACCCAAGGATATATTTCGGGCTGGAAGATCTCGATTACGTGATCGCGCCCAATGACGCCAAGGAAATGGACTACCCGCAAGGCGATTCGTTTGCCGGCAACGACTACGAGGGCAAAGGCGGCGTCGCTGTCAACTCCCTTTTCAGAAAGCTCCTGTTTTCCATATACTTTGAGGACCGAAACATCCTTTTTACCTCCAAGACCAACAATGACAGCAAAATCCTGTTCCGCCGCAATATCGGCGAGGCTGTCAGCCACTTGACTCCCTATTTCAGGCTCGACCGCGATCCATACCTGGTGGCCACCAAAGACGGCCTGTTCTGGATGCAGGACGCCTACACCCGCTCCCGGTGGTATCCCAATGCCGCCCCTTATGACGGCAGGAAAAACTATATCCGAAATTCGGTAAAAATCGTTGTCGACGCTTACAACGGTACCGTGGATTACTATATGGCAGACCCGGACGATCCCGTCATCCGGGCTTATAACCGGATTTATCCCGGACTGTTGCAGCCCATGGACGAAATGCCCGGGCCGCTGAAATCCCACATCCGCTATCCCAAGGACATATTTGAAATCCAGACCGAAATTTACACCCGGTACCACCAGAGGGATCCGAAAACATTTTACCAGGAAGAAGACCTCTGGGAATCGGCCCACCAGCGCCAGGAGGAAATCCGGGAGATCGGATCCCAGTCCATGCGCGCCTATTACCTGACCCTGGATCTCATTGACAAGGAAAAATCCGAATTTCTGCTTATCTCCCCCATGAGCCCCAAAAACCGCCCCAACCTGCGGGCCATGGTCATTGCCGGATGTGACCCGGCGAATTACGGAAACTTTTATGTCTACAGCTTTCCAAAGGGCAAGCAGGTATACGGCCCCTCCCAGATCAACGCGCTGATCGACCAGGACACGGTTATCGCAGAACAGCTTACACTTTGGGACCAGGCCGGTTCAGAGGTCAAACGCGGCCGGATGATTATTCTGCCCCTTGGAAACGCGGTCTTCTACATCCAGCCGGTTTATCTCAGCGCATCAGGCGAACTGAAGATTCCCCAGCTCCAGCGCCTGATCGTCACCCAGGGAGACGCGGTAACCATGGCGCCGTCTTTGGAGAAGGCCTTTGACCAGATACAGAAACGACTGCTTGAAAAGCAGGCCCCGCCAGAGGTCGGCACCCCTGTAGGTTCGCCTGAAGATGATGCCTCACAGGCTCCTTCCGCGGAAAAAGACGATTCCCCCTCGCCCGGCAGGGAAAACGATTAATGCGCAAGAACCGATATGATGCGACGCGTTAATAAATACCTGATCGCCGGCATTGTGATCTTCTGCCTGGTGCTTGCCGGCCAGGCAGCCGGGCTCCTTGCATCGCGTTATCTGGCCCCGCGGATTGAAAAATCCCTTGGCAAACGCCTGGATGCAGACGTCCGGATCCAGGGACTGGATATCAAATGGATCACAGGCGTGCATATGGAGGACCTTGTCATAAAACCCGGAACCAGGGGCAAGTGCCGGACAGAGGCCATTCGTCTTGACGACGTTGAAGTGAATTATGCATTCATGTCCCTGTTTTCCGGGGAATTGCGCATAACCCGCGTTGCCGTGAAAAACGCGGAAGCCTGCGTGGACTCCGGGCTGGTAAACCGGCTGCTCTCTGATGATTTTCCCCGCCCTGACGCAGGCGATCTTCCCGGAATAGAGATCCAAAGCGCTACCATCCGGGTGCTTCACCCGGTAATTGACAAACCCCTGCAGATCCATGACCTCAGTGTCTCCGGCCGGTCCGGCGGGCTGCCGGAGATTCAGGGACAGGCTTCATTTGATCAAGGCAAAAACAACATTCACATCAATATTTCCGCTGCCGGATCCGCAATTGCCGCCGAAATGTGGGTCAGGGACTTTAACACGGCCTCCCTGCCGGTTTTCCAAATCCGGGACCGCAGTCTGAACCCGGCTGCAATGGGACTGGAAAAAAGCGTGAGCGGAAGTATCTCCGCCCGTTTTTCCCCGAAAACCGGCATGCTCACGATTGAAAACGGACAGCTTGACGCGCCGGCCGGCAGCCTCGAAATCTTTTCCGGCGGCATTTCCGCGGACAGCCAAGGCATCCAAAGGGCCTGGATCCGCGCCGAGGCCCGCGACATGGACCTGGCGCACTTAAATACATTCAGCAGCCACTGGATTGACGCTGAACGATTCCAAGCCGACCTGCAGGCGGGAAGATTCCGGGCCGACTTTCATGCCCGCTGGTGCCGGGAAACCGGTCTGGATTACGAGGCAGACCTTTCTGTTCACAATGGTGCGGCCCATTTCACCGAACTGGATACCACGGTTCAGGAAATCGAGGCGGATGTTGAAATTTTTTCCCCGGGTCGCATGATCATTGAGAAATGCAGGGGGCGGGTTTCCAACGGCCGGGTGGATTTATCCGGCACACTGGATTTTTCCGGCCAAGAAATCAAACAATACCGCCTGGCAATTGAGCTGCACGAAATCCCCGGGGATCAAAAGCTGCAGCCACTCATGCACCCCGAGGTCTGGGAGGTAATTGATGAAATGCAGATTCAGCAGGCACTATTAAACGGCCGCATCCGGCTTGCCCCGGGTGAAATCGGGCTGAATCTGCAGGTCAAAGGCGAATCGGCCCATATGCCGAATCTGCCGTTTAAGCTGGGGAGCCCTTCGACCCGGATCAAGTGGCATTCCGGCACGGAAAAAATATTTTTTAACGATTTCAAGGCGTTTATACAGGGAAGCCCGATTTCCGGCCAGGCCGCGCTCAGCCTTGGCAAGCCGCTGACCGCGGACTTCTCGCTTTTTGGCCAGCATCTACCCATCACTGAAAAAATGCGGCAATGGCTGGGGCTGGAAAAAACGCCCTGGCAAATAAGCGGCAGCTATGACATCGAGATTCGTGGCCGCAACTGGGAGCCCGGGGAAACCCCCATTGCGCAAGCCCTGCAAAACCTCAAGGTACAGGCGGATCTGCGGGATGTCTCCCTGACCCACTCCCGCATCGGCCGGGTGGCAGAAGACTGGTATGGACATCTTGGCCTGCATGACGGTCAGGTGCGCCTGACCGACTTTACCGGCGAAATTTTCGGTGTCAGCTTCCGTGGAAGCGGCGGCATTCCGGTTGACAGTCCGGAAGAAACTTACTTGAACCTGGAGTCCCAGGCGATCACATTGGAAGAAAGCCTTTATCAAAGGCTGCCCTTTGGCCGATATCTGCAAGAGGCCGGACTGAAAGGACAATGCGAACTCAAGGCTAAACTGCAGACATCCGGCAAGGAAAAACTTCCCACAAAGGGAAATATTGCCGCTGTCATCCACCAGTTTGAAACCGCGGCCGACAATATCCGCGCAGGCGGCGCCGGCACCGCCCGGGTTCGGTTTTCCGGGCTCGACCGCGAGGATCTCATCCTGGAGGGGAGGCTGAATTTAAATGAAGGATTTTTAAATAGATTCGAGGTAAACCGGCTTTCCGCGGACTTCCGCTACCAAGACGGCATTGTCCGGATCCCGGATATGCAGATCGGGGCTTACGGGGGCACAATCCGCTTTGCCGATGCGTCTGTCAACACCTCGGAGCGAACCTGGCAGACCCGCATTTCCCCGTCCCACATGGACCTGGAAAGCATTGTGGCCGCTTTTGGCATCACCGGCCGGAAAACCCCTTCCGGTAGCCTGCGCGGAGAAATCGAACTCCGCGGCAAGGGAAAAAATCTGGAGGCGCTGAAAGGCAGCGGGGAACTCAAAATCAACCGGGGTATGCTGTATCATTTCCCGATCCTGACCTCTGTATTTAGCGTGCTGGATCTGCAGATCCCGCGGCAAAGCCCGATCACGGATGCCTATGTGGATTTCGGCGTTCAAGGCGGCAGCCTGAGGCTAAACGATGTGCTGCTTTCCGGCGGCACGGTGCCCATGCACATGAATGGCACCGTGGGTTTGAAAAACGACACGGCGTTTGAACAACAGAAAATCGACCTGCTGGTAACCACCGCCAAAAGCAACGGACTGCTGGATCGGATTCCGCTTGTGAACTGGGTGAAGCACTACACCCTGGATGTGTTTCGCAGGCTGGCAATGCAGGTAACCATCAAAGGCAGGCTCGGGGATTACGAGGTCAACCGGCTGACCAGTCCAGTCACCGATCCGATTGAGCAAATGTGGTCTTTGATGAAAAAGCTCGCTCCGGAGCCGCCGGAACAATAGGAAGTCCGGGCCCGACCTACGGCATGTCGTCATAATCCTTGCGCACCAGCACCTCCCTGGGCTTCACTCCGTCTGAAGGGCCGACCACACCTTCTTTTTCCATGGTTTCGATTATTCTTGCCGCCCGGTTGTACCCGATCCTCAAATGCCGCTGCACCATGGAAATCGATGCCTGTCCGGTCTCGGCAACCAGGGCAACGGCCTCGTCATAGCGATCATCATGATCTTCTTCGCCCCTGCCCTCCTTTTCCGGTTCGGGCGTCTCGATTACCTGGTCATCGTATTCCGGCGTTTTCTGGGATTTTAAAAACTCAATAATTCTGCCCACCTCGTCATCCGAGACATAGGCTCCGTGGATGCGCTGCAGCTTGGCCGTGCCCGGGGGCAGAAAAAGCATGTCCCCGTCTCCCAGAAGCGCCTCCGCACCGTTGGTGTCAATGATGGTCCGGGAGTCAATCTTGGAGGACACCTGGAATGAAAGCCGTGTCGGGAAATTGGCCTTAATCAAGCCGGTGAGCACATCCACAGAAGGTCTCTGGGTGGCCAGGATCAGGTGGATGCCTGCAGCCCGGGCCATCTGGGCCAGGCGTGTCAGGCTGACCTCCACGTCCCGGGATGCCACCATCATCAGGTCTGCAAGTTCATCAACGATCACCACCACGTAGGGCAGCTTTTCCGGGGGCGGCTCGTCTTCGGCCGGCTTCTCCTTTTCAATCCGCGCATTGTACTGCTTGACATTGCGGACCCGTTTTTCCGAGAGCAGCTTGTATCGCCGCTCCATTTCACGCACCGCCCAGAACAGGGCATTGGTGGCCTTTTTCATGTCCATGACCACAGGCGCGATTAAATGGGGAATGCCGTCATATTCAGAAAGCTCGATGCGCTTGGGATCGATCATTATCAGTTTGACTTCCTCCGGAGTGGCCTTATACAGAATGCTGGTGATCATTGTATTTAATGCCACACTTTTGCCGGTTCCGGTTGCACCGGCAATCAAAAGATGTGGCATGGTCTGCAGGTCGGCCACCACCGGATATCCCACGATGTCCTTTCCCAATGCGATGGTGAGCTTGGAGGCGGACTTCTGAAACACCCGGGAGCCCACGATATCCTTGAACCCCACAAGCTCGCGTTTCTTGTTGGGGATTTCAATGCCAATGACGGCTTTACCCGGAATCGGGGCAATGATGCGCACGCTCAGGGCCTTTAAGGCCAGGGCCAGGT
>JBKHJS010000121.1:0-6992 GCA_046537995.1 Desulfobacterales bacterium | reverse complement strand
AGTTCGTGGACGTGGGGGCATATTTCAGCTATCCCACCATGAACATAATGGAAGCCCAAACCGTTAGGGACTCCGCGGGTACCCGGCTTAAAATATCAGAGGAAATAAATATCGACGTCACGGAATTTGCCGACCGGCTGGGGGCGGAAAAATACCTGGTGGGCATAAGGGCTTATAATCTTTATACCAGGCAGACCGGGCAGAACCTGATCCCGTTTAAGGCCACGGTGGAGCTTGCCGAGGAACTGGGATCCGACACTGAGCTGCATGTGCGCCACGGAGATTATTTGTTTGTCGTGCTCATGCAGGAAGTTACAAGGTTTCCGGCAGGGGAGCAGATAACCGTGTATCTGGATCCCGCGCGGCTGTTTATTTTTGACAGGCAAAGCAGAAGGCTTGTTCTGAAAACCTTCAGCGACCGGCCCGGATAAATTTCCGGTCATTCAGGGGCAGACATGGCCACAATAGAATTGCAGGGCATATCCCATTCATACGATCCTGCTTCTGTACCCGAGGAGCAGAGGGAATACGCGGTTTCCGGGCTGGACATCTCCTGGCCGGACGGAAGCGCAAACGCCCTTCTCGGGCCCTCGGGCTGCGGCAAGACTACCATCTTAAACATCATCTCCGGGCTCCTGCAGCCGACCGAAGGCAGGGTGCTGGTTGACGGAAAAGATGTTACGAAACTTGCCCCCAGGGAAAGAAAAATAGCCCAGGTTTTCCAGTTTCCGGTGGTATACGACAGCATGAACGTGTTTGACAACCTGGCTTTTCCTTTGCGCAACCAGAAGACCCCTGAGAAGACAGTGGCACGCAAGGTCCGCGAAACCGCCGAAATCCTGGGCCTGGAGGACAAACTCAAGTCCAGGATCACCGGCCTTAATGCCGCTGATAAGCAGAAAATATCGCTGGGCAGAAGCATCGTGCGCGAAGATACCGCTGCTGTCCTTTTAGATGAGCCCTTAACCGTAATAGACCCCAAGTATAAGGGCGATCTCAGGCGCGAGCTCCGGGAGGTGCAAAACAGGCTCAAAAAGACCATGATCTACGTGACCCACGACCAGCACGAGGCCCTGACCTTTGCCGACAATGTAACCATAGTCAGGGACGGGCGCCTGATACAGAAGGGAACACCCAAGGAGCTTCATGCCTATCCTGCAGCTCCCTTTATAGGGTATTTCATAGGAAGCCCGGGGATGAACCTGCTGGAATGCAGGCTGCAGGACAGCACCCTTGAGTTTTTAGATTTTCAGCTTCCGGTAAGCGAAAAGGCCGCAGAGAAACTTGCCTCCCGGGGAAGTGAATTTGTATTCGGCATCCGTCCGGAATTCGTGGAAGTATCAGCGGGGGAAAAAAACGCTGCAATTGATTTCACGGTTTCAGTGGTGGAGGATACGGGCGCCTACCGGATTGTTACCTGCGACCGGGAATCTTCGCGCATAAAAGCCCGGGTGGACGAATCAATCCGCACCAGGGAAGGCGAGCAGATCTGGTTGTCTTTTCCCGAAGACAGGATAAACGTTTTTTACAACGAGCAGCGGGTTATCTGAGCCGTTTTTGATTGATATAAAAGGCCCCGGACCCGCGGGTTCGGGTGCCGAAAGCTTCAACAGGGGGAGCACGCCATGAAAAACCGGGGCTGGCTGTTTATGATTCCCGCACTGGCGATTTTGTCGATCAGTGCATTCATCCCCCTGATGACGGTGATAAATTATTCCCTCCACTATATTTTCGCCGGCTCCTCGCCAACTTTCGTGGGTCTTGAAAACTACGCGGAGGTGTTAAACGACAGCGCCTTTCTCCAGGCCCTGGGGCGCCAGCTTCTGTTCAGCCTGGGAATCCTGGCGGTAGAGGTGCCCCTGGGAATCTGCATTGCCCTTTCCATGCCCAAAAGGGGACCTGCAGTGGCTCTGTGCCTGGTTCTGCTGGGCATTCCGCTTCTGATTCCTTTTAACGTGGTGGGCATCATCGCCAGGGTGCTAACCCAGTCCGCAGTTGGGCTGATACCGGAGTTTTTCGAACTTTTCAATTATGATTTCAACGTGTCCAAGTACCCGGTGGACGCGGTAATGACAATATTCCTGCTCGACGTGTGGCACTGGACGCCCCTGGTGGCCCTTCTGTGCTACGCCGGCCTTCAGGCCATACCCGATGCCTTCTATCAGGCTGCCCGCATAGACGGGGCCTCTGCATGGAAGACGTTTCGCTATGTTACGCTTCCCAAATTGCGCTCGGTACTCATCATCGGCGTGCTTCTTCGGTTCATGGACTCATTTAAAATCTACGCAGAGCCGCTTCTGCTTACAGGCGGCGGACCCGGGGATGCAACCACGTTTTTAAGCCTGCACGTGGCAAGAAAGGCGGAATCCTACGAGCTGGGATATGCAGGGGCTTCCTCGTTTATCTACCTGTTCATAGTAATCGTGTTCAGCTATATCTTCTTCCAGCTGATGACCAATATCGGCAGAGGAGAGACCAAATGAAAAAGCGGACCGTTTTCCTGATCATATATCTGGTGATACTTTTTATCCCCATATACTGGATGATCAATACCTCGCTTAAGACAGACAACGAGATTTTAAAGGAGCTGACCCTCATACCCAAGGAACCGACCCTCAAGAATTACGTGGAGATATTTACCTCCCCCCTGTGGCGGTTCAGCTTTTTCAACTCCCTGCTATATGTCTGCCTTAACGTGATAATCAGCCTGGTGGCTGCCATCCCCGCGGCATACGCCTTTTCCAGGTGGAAGTTCAGGGGCTCGCATCATCTTTTCTTCTGGCTGCTTACAAACCGAATGGCCCCTGCGGCCGTGTTCATGGTGCCTTTTACCGAGCTTTACTACACCCTGCATATATATGATACTCACCTGGCAGTCGCCCTGGCCCACTGCCTGTTTAACATCCCTCTTGCAATCTGGATTCTCGAAGGTTTCATGTCCGGAATTCCCAAGGAAATTGACGAGACCGCACTCATTGACGGATACAGTTTTCCGCGTTTTTTCGGCAAAGTTTTTTTCCCCCTCATAGCGCCGGGGGTGGGGGTTGCGGCCTTTTTCTGCTTTACGTTTTCCTGGATTGAGCTGATTCTGGCCAAGGCGCTTACTGTTACATATGCCAAGCCGGTGGTGGTCACCCTTACAGTGGGCATCGGGGCCGAAGGCGTCCGCTGGGGTCTTCTTGCCGCAGCCGGGGTGCTTACCATGGTCCCCGGCGCCATAGTGGTCTATTTCGTGCGCAACTACATTGCCAGGGGATTCGCCCTGGGGAGGGTATAGAAGATGCTGTGGGACTGGCTTGTTTACACCACTTCATGGATGTACTGGACCTGGCAGAGCCTGTTTGCAATAGGCGCGCTGTTTGCGGCAATCGCCTTCATGGGGGTCTGGGACGCCGTGTCCCCGTCTGTTGCCAGAAAAGGGTTTTTCCCGGTAAAGACCACCCGGGGGGACCGCTTTTTCATAGGCGTGATATCACTTATAGCCATATTTCTTATCTGGGCGGCAATAGTGGGCGACAGCGCCCTGTGGGTTCCCCTGGTTATTTCAGTTGCCTGGTTTGCCATAGAAGGAATATGGGGATAACCGGCAAGACCTTATAATCTTGGAATCCGAATTTTTGTGATCTCCGGGTTTCGAACCACGCAATTCAAAGGGGGGTGATACAGGCAGAAAAAATTTTGCCGCAGTAGCTTTTAACTCCAACACATCATCGAGGAGGAGGATTCCATGTATCGAACATTTATCGGCAAAATCGTGTTGTTCTCAGCCGCGCTGGCCTTTCTTGTGCCGGCCACGGGCGCGGCCGAGGATGCGATTGACAAGTGGATCGACGTTTTCCAGCCATCTGTTCTTTCAGAAAAAGAGCAGAAAAAGGAGCTGGAATGGTTTGCCAAGGCCGCAGAACCCTACAAGGGCATGAAGATAAAGTCGGTGGCAGAAGGCATAAACACCCACAAGTGGGAGGCCAAGGTCCTGGCAGACGCCTTTGAAGAAATAACAGGCATCGAGGTGACCCACGACATCATCGGCGAAGGCGAACTCGTGGACCGGGTCCAGCGCCAGATGCAGACCAACCGCAAGCTCTACGACATCTACGTAAATGACGCGGACCTTATAGGCACCCACCTGCGGCTCGACAGCGCCCTTAACCTGAGTGAATACATGGAAGGCGAGGGCAAGGATGTAACAAATCCCATGCTGGACCTGGATGATTTTTTAAACCCGGAGTTCGGCCAGGATTATGACGGCAACCAGCTCCAGCTCCCGGACCAGCAGTTTGCCAACCTGTACTGGTTCAGATATGACTGGTTCACGGATCCTGATCTTAAAAAGGAATTCAAGGACGAGTATGGCTACGAGCTGGGAGTGCCGGTAAACTGGGCTGCATACGAGGACATCGCCGAATTTTTCACGGGCAGGGAAATAGACGGCCAGGAAGTTTACGGCCACATGGATTACGGCAAGAAGTCGCCGTCTCTGGGCTGGCGGTTTACAGACGCCTGGCTCTCGATTGCCGGGGCCGGTGACAAGGGGCTTCCCAACGGCATGCCGGTTGATGAATGGGGCATCCGGGTAAAAGACCAGATCCCGGTCGGTGCCTCTGTGGAGCGCGGCGGTGCGGCAAACGGCCCTGCAGCCGTTTATGCCACCACAAAGTACGTGGAATGGATGGACAAGTACGCGCCCCCGGACGCAGGATCCATGACCTGGTCCGAGGCAGGTCCCACGCCTTCGCGGGGCAACATCGCCCAGCGGGTTTTCCAGTACATCACCTGGCTGTCTGATCCCGCCTTTAACTCGGACCAGAGCCCGGTCACCGACTCCAAGGGCAAGCCCCTGTGGCGCGTGGCCCCAACGCCGCACGGCAAATACTGGGACGAGGGCATGAAGGTTGGATATCAGGACGCGGGTTCATGGACGATTCTTCAAAACAGCGTGGAAGGCGACGACAGGGCTGCTGCCTGGCTGTGGGCCCAGTTCTGCGTATCCAAGACTGTCAGCCTGAAAAAATTCATCGTTGGAAGAACCCCGGTGAGAAAATCCACGGTGTTTTCCGACTACCTGGCAGAAGAGGAGGAAAAGGGCACCTACGGCGGGATTGTGACCTTCTACAAGTCGCCTGTTGAGCACATGTGGACAGATACCGGGCCCAACGTGCCCCATTATCCGCTTTTGGCAGAGCAGTGGTGGAAGCACGTGTCCCTAGTCACCACCGGGGATGCCACCCCGCAGGAGGCCATGGATGATCTTGCCTACAAGATGGACGAGCTCATGGGCCGGCTGAAAATGCCCAAGTATTCCCCGGAGCTCAATCCCAAGAAATCCAGGGAGCACTGGCTGTCTCAGGAGGGTTCTCCGAAAGCCGAGCGGCCGGATGAAGAGCCCAAGACCAAGCCCTATGACGAGCTCTTAGAGCAGTGGAAACAGGATTAGACCTTCCGTGAACAAGGGGGCGGCTTAAGGCAGCCGCCCCCTTTATACCGTGATTATGTCCTCTTTGAAACAGCCGAGCTGCTCCAGTCCGTATTCCCTGACCACGTGGGTGTTTTCAATCCCCACCACGCCCTTTTCCGGAAATATCACCTTGGGTTCGAGCGCAATGATCATGCCGGCTTCCAGCGGCATTTTCTGCCCTTTTGCCAGAAACGGGAATTCATCGAGTTCCAGGCCGATGCCGTGGCCCACGAATTGTATCCGCTGAACGCCCGCCCCCATGAAATAATCGGCCAGGCCGTAACTTGATGCCATATCCAGGGCCAGATCAAAGAGGTCCCCTGCGGCGGCCCCGGGTCTGGCGGCACTTTTGATTGCCTCCTGGATGCTGCGCATGGCGTTGTGCGCATCGAACAGGTCATCGGGAACATCTCCGAGGGCATATATCCGGGCATGGTCTGAATTGTATCCGTCTGCGGCAAAAACCATGTCCACCAGCACGGGTTCGTGCCGGCGGACACGCCGCATGCTCGCACCCTGTGCCACGGCGGGGCTCATGCCTGCGCCGCCGGTGGGCGAGGCCAGGTAGCTGGGAACCGCGGCTGCAGGGCCTGCCATGACATGGCCGTAGAAGAGTTCGCTGCCCCACAGGCGCATCCGGACAATTCCCTGGTGGCCGAGTCTCCTGGCCTCTGCCTCGATCCGCCCGGCAAGCTCGACTTCCGGGATGCCTTCGTGGAGAAAGCCGGGCACGGCTGCTGCGAGCTGATCTGAGAAAGCCGCGGCCTCTCGGATCTTTTCGATTTCATAGGCGGACTTGACCGCCCGGATCATGCGGATCTGTGTGCTGATGTCCGTGATTTCGCTTTCTTCAAAAAGCCGCGCATATGTGAAATACAGATTGGCCGGCACCACGTCGAGTTCCATGCCGAGCCGGGCGGGCGCGGAAAATCCGTGCTGCTTTAAAATTTTCGGGATCTGCCGGGGGCTGGAAAACCCGATGATATGATCGAGCTCGGATTCGGACCGGGCGCGGTCAAGGTCCTTTCTCACCATGAGCAGCGGCTCGCCTGCGGCGGGAATATACAGGGCACCCTGCTGAATGGTGCCGGCAAAGTAGAAAAGATCGGTGTTCTGCAGGATCAGGGCGCTGTTGATTTCCTGTTTTTGCAGGTGGTGCTGAAGCTTCTGGCAGCGGGCATCGAGTTCTTTTTTTGGCGTGCGGTGCTGGCTGTTTTGCATGAATGGCCGTCCTTTTGTGATGCGATAAAATTTTCGGTAATCCCGGAATATTCATGGCACCGCCCGGAGCTGCTGTCAAGCGGCTTTCCATCGCAGCCAAAAAGAGATTCCGGAGCTTCAAGGGTTTTCGCAGGGGCGGGCCGGCGGGGATAATTTGTTTCGATATACGTGCTTCGAATTTCGAATTTATTTCCCGGGTTCCACTTTGCTTCCCCCTGAAGTGCGCTAGTAAAAACGTTGCATCGGATTGTTTTATGTGTTAATATTTATACCAACGTTCCAGTCGGAAACTTTCTATCCAGGCATTGCACCGGAC
>JBKHJS010000120.1:0-6993 GCA_046537995.1 Desulfobacterales bacterium | reverse complement strand
CCGGATGCGCTGGTCCATTTTTTCCGCCCGGTCGCGTTCGCTCCACACGAACTCCGCCAGGGATACCTCGGGCATTGCGCCCACCTCGTCCTTGATCTGCTTTACCTCCCCGATGTTTTCCAGGAAAATATCAACCACCGCCGGGTCGAAATGGGAGCCCCGCTCGGAGCGGATGATTTCCACTGCGACCTCTACCGGGTAGGGCTCCTTGTAGGGCCGCTTGGAGGTCAGTGCGTCAAATGTGTCGGCAATTCCGACGATCCGGCCGCTAATCGGCGTCCCATCCCCTTTTAAACCACCGGGATAGCCGTTGCCGTTCCATTTTTCGTGATGGTTCAGGGCGATTTCGTGGGCAACCTGCAGCACCTGGGCCTTGGAGTCCTGGAGGATGGATGCCCCGATGGTTGTATGGGTCTTGATGGTTTCAAATTCCTCTTCTGTCAGGCGCCCGGGTTTGAGCAGGATGCTGTCGGGGATCCCGATTTTGCCGATATCATGCATGGGCGAAGCATACCGGATCAGCTTGACCATTTCGTCTGAAAGCCCCAGTTTATCCGCAATCAGGGTACAGTAACGGCTCATCCGCACGATGTGGTCGCCGGTTTCTTCGTCCCTGTATTCCGCGGCGCTCACCAGGCGATTGATCGTGTCCAGATATGCATAGTCGAGCTCCTCGTGGGCCTTTTCGAGTTGCGCCAGGGCTTTTTTCAAATCCATCGAGTATTTTTCCAGCGCGCTAATCGAGTCTTCCAGCTTCTGGTTGATCTGGTTGCGTTCAATCAGCAGGTAACGCATCCGCAGCACCCGCTTGAGCCGGATGGTCAGTTCCTTGAAGCTGATGGGCTTCTGGATGAAATCGCTGGCCCCTGCCGCAACAATGGACTCATAATTGTAGTTTTCAGTAAACCCGGTCATGACCATGACATCGGTATCATAATCGGCCTTGATCTGCTTTAACAGGTCCACACCGCTCATGCCGGGCATGCGGATGTCTGTGATCACCACATCAACCGGGTTTTCTTTGATAATCTCCAGCGCCTGTTCGCCGCTTTCTGCGGTATGGCAGACATAGCCGGCCTTGCTTAAGGCCTGGTAAATCATTTCAGTGATCGGCACCTCGTCGTCTACCACGAGTACGGGCACCTGGTCTGGAATATTTACATTTTCATGAATCATATCGTTATGTCCTTTGCCGGATTAAAGTCTCCCGAGGATGCGTTTTTTGTACCTGATTGCATGGACTTATGCAAGACCCTGTCCAGGGTAACGGCCAGGTCGTTTTTGCTTAATGGCTTTAGCAGCAGCGCGTCTATCTGCAACGTTTCTGTCTTTTCCCGGCTCACCCGTTCGCTGTAGCCGGTGCACAGGATCACCGGCAAATCGGGCCGGATTTCGTGGACCGCTTTTATCAGTTCCGTGCCGTTTTTATTCGGCATGGCCTGGTCGGTGAGCAGCAGGTCAAACTTTTCCGGCTGATGCCGGAAGGCCTCCAGGGCTTCGATGCTGCTGGTGCGCGGGGTTACGTGATAAGCTAGGCTTTCGAGCATCTGTTTGGTGAGCTCCACGATTTGTTGTTCATCGTCTACCAGCAGGATCCGTTCTGTTCCCTGCGGCATTGCCCCGGGATAGCCGCCGGGCTGAAAAATTTCCGCGCTTTCTCCGGTCACCGGGAGATATACGCGGAAATGACTGCCTTTGCCCGGGGTGCTTTCCACTGTAATGGTCCCCCCGACATTGCGCACGATGCCGTAGGAAACAGACAAACCTAGCCCGGTTCCTTTTTCCTGGGGCTTGGTCGTATAATAGGGCTCAAATATTTTTTCCTGCACCTCCGGGGCGATGCCGGCCCCGGTATCCGAAACCGCAATACAGACATAGGGCCCGGGCGTAAGGTTTTGGTACTGCGGGGAAGTTTGCTCGCTCACCGTGACCTGCGTTACACTCACTCGTATTTCCCCGGTTTCCATGTTTTCCAGGGCTTGATAAGCATTTGTGCACAGGTTCATGATCACCTGGTGCATCTGGGCAACATTTATCCGTACTTTTTCAATATCTTCGTCAATATCTGCGCGTATGTCAATGGATGCGGGAATGGTGTTTCTCAGCAGCTTTACGGTTTCCTTGATCACGGGCTGCAAATGGACCGGTTCAGCCGGTTCATTTGCACTCTGGCGGCTGAAGTTTAAAATCTGCTGCACCAGGCCCTTGGCGCGTTGGGCTGATTTGAGCACCTCCTCCAGGTTCCGGCAGGCCTGGCTTTCATTGGGCAGATCCTGCATTGCCAGTTCCGTGTATCCGATTATGGGAAACAGGATGTTATTGAAATCATGAGCAATGCCGCCGGCCAGGGTGCCGATGGATTCCATTTTCTGGGCCTGCTGTAGCTGGGACTCGAGTTCCTTTTGCCGGTTTCTGGCCTCGATGCGTTCGGAAATGTCCCGCACAATTCCCTGGAATCCGGCTGCGTTTCCGTGATCATCCAGGCTCAGCGATACAGAGGTTTCCACAAAGCAGACGGCTCCGTCTTTTCGGATTGCCCGCCAGTGAAAAGATTTGACCGGCTTGCCGGTTCTGTAGACGTAATTGAAGGTTTCATAAACCTGCGGGACATCGTCTTCGGCAATGAGCTTTTTATAGCTTGCTCCCCGGAGTTCTTCCCAGTCGTATCCCAACATGCGCAGGACGGACCGGTTTAAAAACTGGTAGTGCCCGGCAAGGTCCACCTCGTAGTATCCGTCTTCAATGGTCTCCAGGATGTTGCGGTATTTTTTCTCGCTTTTTTCCAGGGATTTCCACGCGCGGAGTTCCCGGGTCACATCCCGGGCAATGCCCCGGACGCCGCGGGGGCGGCCATCATTGTCGAAGAGCAGTGTACTGTCATATTCCAGGATGATTTCTTCGCCGCTCTTGTTTTGTATCCGCAAATAACCGCTGTCTTTGCCGTTTTCGCGGACCCGTTCCAGGTAATCGGCCACATGGGATTGAAACGGCTCCGGGACAAGGTCCCGGATGTTCATCTGTTTGAGTTCTTTTTCCGTGTAGTCGGATCCGCGCTGGATGGGGGTGTTAAACTCCGTGATCTGGCCCTGCATGTCGTGGACAAAAATGTATTCGTGCAGATTGTTGAATATCTCGGCCATGTTTTTTTGCCGCCGGACGGCATCCCGGGTGTTTTCCCGCTGTTGGGCGGTTTCGGCCCGGAGTCTGCGGGCTTTGCGGTGCTGAAGCAGGTTTATTGCGATGCTGACAAGGAGCAGGAGCGCCAATGCGGCTGCAGCCGGAATTGCCGGGGCGACTGCGGCAAAAAGGATTGGGTCTCCTGCTGAAACAGCCGGACCGCTGCCGGCCGCTGCTGCTGCGGGCGGAAAAGCCCGGAGCATGAAAATGAAAAAGATGTATCTGCTGTATTGAAGCATTTGTACCCTTTGTTTTAACGGGAAATTTACGTATCAGTCTGTTTTTGATAACATGATTTGGATTTTTGTAAAAGTTTAATTATCGGCTGGTTCAGTTCGCCACCTTGATCTCACGGGGCAACATGGTTATTATCGGTCGGATGGAGAAAAATCAGGACATAAACCAGCGGATCAAAAAGATCCAATCCCGTCTCGATAAGGCCCTGCACTGCGACCGGCATGCGGCGCTAAAGGAGATCCGGCGCATGCGCAGGCAGCGGGGCCGCGCCAAAGCCGGGGATGCAGAGCGCCGGCTTGAAAAAGTCGAGCAGCGTATCGAGGCATCCGCCCGGATCAAGCAGCAGCGCAGGGAATGTCTTCCGCAAATCACCTGCAGTCAAGACCTGCCCATTGCTGAAAAACGTGATGAAATCATCGAGGCCATTGGCGCCCACCAAGTGATTGTTGTGGCAGGGGAGACCGGATCCGGCAAGACCACCCAGTTGCCCAAGTTCTGCCTGGAAGCCGGCCGGGGCATCGAGGGCAGAATCGGATGTACCCAGCCCCGCCGCATTGCCGCGGTTACGGTGGCAGGCCGGATTGCCGAGGAACTCGGGCAGCAGACCGGGCAGGCCGCGGGATACAAGATCCGGTTTTCCGACCGGGTAAGCGATCAGACAGCGGTCAAGATGATGACCGACGGGATCCTGCTGGCTGAAACCCAGGGGGACAAGTATTTAAACGAGTACGATACCCTGATTGTGGACGAAGCCCATGAGCGCAGCTTGAACATTGACTTTCTGCTCGGCCTGATCCGGAACCTGATCCGCACCCGCCGGGACTTGAAGATCATTGTGACTTCCGCCACCATTGACACGGAGAAGTTTTCCAGGGCTTTTGGCGATGCGCCGGTTATCGAGGTCTCAGGGCGCATGTACCCGGTTGAGGTGCGCTACATGCCGCCGGAGACCCTGGGCGATGACAGCGAGGCCTATTCCCACTTGGATGCCGCTGTGGCGGCCATGGACCGGGTGGAACGGGAGTCCGCCTTCGGTGATGTGCTCGTGTTCATGCCCACGGAGCGCGATATCCGGGAGACCTGCGAGATCCTCGAAGGCAGAAGGTACAAGAGCGCTGTTGTCATGCCCCTGTATGCCCGGCTTGCCGCACCGGATCAGGCCCGGGTGTTTAAGCCGGCTTCCGGGCGCAAGATCGTGGTGGCCACCAACGTTGCTGAAACCTCGATTACCATTCCCGGAATCAAGTACGTGATTGACACGGGCCTGGCCCGGATTTCCGCCTATAATCCCGGCACCCGCACCACGGCCCTGCCGATTTCGCCCATTTCCCAAAGCAGCGCGGACCAGCGCATGGGCAGATGCGGCCGGGTGCAAAACGGGGTGTGCATCCGGCTGTATTCGGAAGAAGATTACCTGTCCCGGGATCTGTACACGCCGCCGGAAATCCTGCGGGCCAACCTGGCAGAGGTGATTCTGCGCATGATTTCCCTTAACCTGGGCCGGATCCAGGATTTTCCGTTCGTGGACCCGCCGCCGGCCCGGCAGATCAAGGACGGATTTGACATTTTATATGAGCTGGGCGCAATTGAAAAGGCGCCGGCAAAGAAAAATGGTAGTGCCGCAGGCGTGCGCCTGACCGGCAGGGGCCGGATCATGGCCCGGCTGCCGATAGATCCCCGGCTTTCGCGCATGCTCATCGAGGCCGATCAGAACGGATGCCTGGGGCCGGTAACCGTGATCGCGGCCGCACTTTCGGTCATCGATCCCCGGGAGCGGCCAGAGGGAAAGGAGGCCCAGGCCGAGCAGGCCCAAGCGCAATTTGTGGATCCGAGCTCGGATTTTATCACCTTGTACAACATCTTCCGCGCATGCACGCAAAACAGTGAGGCAAAGCGCCCCACCGTGCGCGCAGGGGATCTCAAGCGGTTTTGCCGGCAGCATTACGTGTCTTTTAAGCGTATGCGGGAATGGCTGGACGTCTATGAGCAGATGGTCAACCTGCTGGAAGAATCCGGGCTTGAAATCCGGCCGGCGGACAAATCAACGCTTTCCCGGCAGTCCGGGGATAAAAACGATTTTTCAGACCTGTATGCAGCCGTGCACAAGTCCGTGTTAAGCGGATTTCTGTCCAATATCGCCCGGCGCAGGGACAAGAATATCTACCAGGCCGCCAGGCAGCGGGAGGTGATGATATTTCCGGGATCCGCCCTGTTCAACCGGGCGGGTGCATGGATCGTGGCCGCTGAAATCGTGGAGACCACCCGCAGGTTTGCCAGAACTGCGGCCAACATTGACCCGGCCTGGCTTGAGCCCATTGCCGGGGCCCAGTGCAAGTACACCTACACCAACGCCCGCTGGGAGAAAAAGCGGGAAGCCGTGGTCGCAGACGAGCAGGTCAGCCTTTACGGCTTAATCATTGTCCCGGGCAGGACCGTGCCCTACGGCAGGATCGACCCTGCCGAGGCCACGGACATTTTTATCCGCAATGCCCTGATCGAGGGGGATGTTAAAACCGTGCTGCCGTTTATGGAACACAACTGGCAGCTTGCAGAGCAGATCCGGGATAAGGAAAACCGCATTCGCCGCAGGGAGCTGCTGGCAGGCGAAGCGGACATGATGGATTTTTACCGGCAGCGGCTCTCCAATGTCTATGACATGCGGACCCTGAAAAAGAAAATCAAGGATGCCGGGGGAGATGATTTTCTGCGCATGTCAGAGGCGGACCTCATGGTGCAGGATCCGGATGAAAACGAGCTTTCCCGGTTTCCCGATCAGATGAATTTCGGCGGACGCGCCTTTTTGTGCACCTATCGCTTCAATCCGGGCGGCGCGGATGACGGGGTCACGGTTTGCGTACCCGCTTCTGCCGCCAGCGAAGTGGCCCGGCAAAGCACGGACTGGGTGGTGCCGGGCCTGCTCGAGGAAAAGATCACCGCCCTGATCCGCGCCCTGCCCAAGGCTTATCGAAGGCAGCTGGTGCCGGTTTCAGACACCGTGGCAAAGATCATGGAAAAGATGCCCAAGTACCAGGGCTCGCTGGTTTCCACCCTGAGCCGGTTCATATACGAGCAATTCGGCGTGGACATTCCCGCAAGCGCCTGGAATGAAGCCGATCTGCCGGATCACCTGAAGCTGCGCTTTTCCCTGACCGATCCGGAGGGCCGGGAACTGGCAGCCGGCCGGGACCGGCAGGTTTTTGAAAAAGGTGCGCAGGCGGATTTGCCGGGCGATTACTTCCAGGATGATAAAGCGCGGTGGGAACGACAGGGGCTTGCCGACTGGGAGATTCCGGATCTGCCGGATGCCGTGTATATTGGCGGGGCCGACGGACAGCAGTGGCCGGTGTATCCAAGGCTGGCGCCCGGGGATAAGGGAGCGGATCTGCGTGTTTTCACGGACCGGGCGCAGGCCGAAAAAACGCACAAATCCGGGGTGGCCCGGCTTTATGCGATTTATTTTGCCAAGGAGTTCAAGCATCTGAAGCGCACCGTGGCGCTTCCGGCCGCCGCAGGCCAGCACGCGGTTTATTTCGGCGGCGCCGATGCCGTGGCCGGGCGCATTGTCGAAAAGGTCCAAAA
>JBKHJS010000119.1:0-7044 GCA_046537995.1 Desulfobacterales bacterium | reverse complement strand
ATTCACCTAAATTGAGCGATTCAGAAAGGAGTGATAGCAATATGGCCAAAAAGGCTGTGCGTGCAAATATCAGCGGACGGGTCCAGGGGGTGAACTTTCGGATGGAAACCACCCGCGCGGCCGAGCGCTGCGGAGTGGGCGGCTGGGTAAGAAACCAAGCCGACGGTACGGTTGAGGCGTACTTCGAGGGGGATGCCGAAAACGTGGACGCGGTTCTCGATTGGTGCCGGAAGGGACCGCCTGCAGCCTCGGTAACGGATGTGAAAGTGCAGGAGGAAACCTATACCGGTAAGTATCCGGATTTCAATGTCCGGTTTTAAGCAACCGGATTCCGAACCCTTCCGGATCTGAACCAAAAAAGGGGGCGGCCGGCAAATGAGCCGCCCCTTTTACAACTGGCAATCGTTCAAAAACGCGGGTCGTTTAGATGGATTCGCGTAATTGCTTGCCGGGCTTGAACTTGACGACGTTGCGTGCCTTGATCTTGATCGGAGCACCGGTCTGCGGATTTCTGCCGGTCCGCGCTTTACGGCGAACCTTCTGGAAAGTGCCGAAACCCACCAGCGTGACTTTGCCGTCCTTTTTCTTCAAGGACTTGACCACGCCGTCCATAAAGGAATTGAGCGCTGCGGTGGCCGCAACCTTGGAAATACCGGCTTCCTTTGCCATCTTTTCGACCAATTCGGCTTTTGTCATGACTTTTCCCTCCCTTTGTTTTTAAGGTTCATTAAAAAGCCCTGATTTTATGATAACTTAAAGCAAGTTTTCCGGCTTGTCAATACATAAAATGCGATTTTCCCAAATTTTTTTAAAAATTGTGCCCGTTAACCGTGATCTGGACTACGTTTGAAAGTGCTTTGAAGCTCAAGATCATGTATCATCATCGTGTGAACTCACTATAAAATGCATACGTTTATGGTGTGGGCAACAAGGATGACTCGAAGGGAAAACGGCCCGGGGCAGGGATCAGAAAAGCGCGTCAACAAAGCGTTTCGGGTCAAATGGCTGAAGATCTTCGATGGCCTCGCCAACCCCTATGTAATGGAGGGGGAGCTTCATGGTATTGCGGATGCCCACGACGATTCCGCCCTTGGCGGTGCCGTCGAGCTTGGTCAAAATCAGGCCGGTTACCCCGATGCCCTCGTGAAATAATTTCGCCTGGGACAGGGCGTTCTGGCCGGTGGTGGCATCGAGTACGAGCAGGACCTCGTGCGGGGCGCCGGGCATTTTTTTATCAATGCTGCGCTTGATTTTCTTGAGCTGTTCCATGAGGTTGACCTTGGTGTGCAGCCGGCCGGCCGTGTCAATGATGACCCGTTCAATGCCGCGGGATACGGCGGCTTCCACCGCGTCATATGCCACTGCAGCCGGATCTGCGTTCTCCCGGTGCTTGACGATCTGCGCCCCGGCCCGTTCCCCCCAGATGGACAACTGTTCAACCGCTGCGGCCCGGAATGTGTCGGCTGCGCCCAAAAGTACGCTGCAGCCTTCAGCCCGGTATTTGAAAGCCAGTTTGCCGATGGTGGTGGTTTTGCCCACGCCGTTGACGCCGACGACCATCACCACGTGGGATTTGTGTGGAGTCGGCGCAGGTGCGTTGGGTTCAAAAACCTTCAGGATCTCTTCCTTTAAAAACGCCCGCAGCTCCTCGATACTGGAAATGTGGGAGGCATTTTCCTCGATTTTTCCGATCAGCGCGGTGGTGGTCTCGATGCCCACGTCCGCAGTGATGAGCGCCTCCTCGATGTCCTCGATGGTTTCCGCGTCAATGCCGCCCTTTTCGGTAAAGACCCGTTCGAGTTGATGCGTCAGCGATTTACGTGTTTTGCCCAGCCCGCTTTTCAGCCGGTCCATCAGCGAGACCGGTTCGGCGGCAGGTGCCGGCGGGACTTCGGCTTCTTCGGGGGTGGATACCGCCTGTGCTTCTTCTTCGGCTTCGGCCGCTACTCCGGCTTTGGGCTCGGGGTCGGGCTCTGCACCGACCGGCGCGATTTCAGGCGCAACCCCGGATTCGGCTGAGTCTTCCTTTGCGGCCGCTGTCTCAAGCACTGTTTCATCTTTTGCCTCAATATCTTCCGGATGGCCCGTATCAGCCAGGCGGGCCCTTCTGCGCCGGATCCGCCGTGTCAGCAGGATCAAAAGGAAAAAGACAAGCAATGCCCCTGCAATTTCCGCGATCCACTCAGAGGCGGGCAGGCTCTGGCGGAGCTCGAGATACAACTCAAATAAGCGCTGAAGCATGGTCTGTTCCTTTACCGGGATCTGCATCCGCATTCTGGGCATTGATTTTCATGGCTTCTTCAATATTGACCGATATGAGCCGGGAGACGCCGCTTCCGGCCATGGTGATGCCAAAGAGCATGTCCGAGAACTCCATGGTTTTTTTGTTGTGGGTGATCATGATGATCTGGGTGTTTTCCCCGATGATTTTCAGCAGCTCGTTGAAGCGTTCCACGTTGATGTCATCGAGAGGCGCGTCAATTTCATCGAGCAGGCAGAAGGCGGCCGGATTCAGGAGAAAAATGGCAAATATAAATGCGATGGCAGACAGCGCCTTTTCCCCGCCGGAAAGCAGGCTGAGCCGGCTGACCTTCTTGCCGGGCGGATGGATCATGAGTTCCACCCCGGTTTCCAGCGGCTTGTCCGGCTGGGTGAGTTCCAGCCAGGCCGCCCCCCCGTTGAACAGTTTCGGGAAAAGCTCGGCAAATTTTTCGTTGATGGCCTCAAATGTTTCAATAAACAGCTTGCGGGTAATCCGGTTGATGCGCTGAATCACGTTTTCCAGGTCCCCCAGGGCTTCTTCAAGGTCATCGCGGTGGCCGGCAAGAAAATCGTACCGGTTTTGCTGGGTTTCATGGGCCTCGATGGCCCCGAGATTGACCTCGCCCATGTGATCGATTTTCTGCTTCAGGGTGGTGCGCGCTTCTTCTTCCTTTTCAATGGAAAAATCCGGGGAAAATACCTGGTCGCGGCAGGCGGCCCGGACCTGGTCGAATGAATCCGCGTATTTTTCCAGAAAACGATTGACCAGGTTTTCCTGGTTGATGCGCAGTCCGGAGAGATCGAGCTCGATCTGGTGGATTTTTTCCCGGGTCTGTTCAAGCTCGCTCTGGGTGCTGGAAATACTTTTATCCGTTTCCTGCTGCCGACTGGCCAGGGCCTGGTGGTCGGATTGTTCGGACTTGAGTTTTTCGCGCAGGGACTGTAGTTCCCCTTTTTCCGCCTCAAGCCGTTTTTTCATTTCATCCATCCGGTGCCGGGCCTGATCAGCCTGTTTTTGTTTTTGCGCCATTTCCTTTTGGATCTGTTCAACCTTGCCTGCGCCTTCATCCCGGTATTCCTTGAGCCGGTCCACGGTCTGCCGGGCATTGTCGAGTTCTGCGGAGCGCTTTGTAAACTGGAGCTTCAGATCCATCTGCCGGTTTTCAAATGCCTTGATCTTTTCGTTTAATGTCTCGATCTGCTGATTGCGCGCCTCAATATCGGCTTCCAGGGATTCGATTTCTTCCGAGATCCCGGAGAGCGCATTGTCATGTTCGGCGATTTCGTTGCTGATGTCCTCTTTTTCCCCCTGCAGCCGCTGCTGCTCCAGGGTTACGACTTCCAGGTGGCGCCGGGCCTGCTTGAGCTTTTCATCTGTCTTGTACAGGGTTTTTTCCGCCTCGAGAAGCTCGGCATCGTTTTTGTGTTTTTTCTCGGTGTGTGCGGCAAGTTCATTTTCATAATCCCGGACCGCGGATTCAAGTTCTTCCTGCTGCTGCCGGGCGGTTTTGAGGTTTTCATCAATTTCATTCAGGCTGTGGCGGACCTGGCGGATCTCCTGTTTTTTCTCCAGGATTCCCGCCAGCCGGTCTGCGCTGCCGCCGGTGGTGATGCCCGAGCAATCTGTCATGTCCCCGTTTTGCGTAACCACGCGGGCAAAGGTATTTTCCGAGTCCAGTGCGGACCTTGCGGTCTGCAGGTCTTCTGCCACGCCCACGTCTCCGATAAGCGCGTCAATGACGCCCTCGAATCCTTCCCGGACCCGGATGTGATTTCGTAGGGGTGAGATCCGGGCGTTTCCGCCCGAATCCGCACGGGGGCGGGCTGACATGTTGATCGGGACAAATCCGCTTCTGCCGGCATTGTTCTTTTTCAGGTAATCGACCGCGCCCATGCCTGCAGTGCAGTCGCTGACAACGATATACTGCAGGGTTTCGCCAAGGGCGGCTTCGGCGGCTTGCTCGTATCCGGGTTCGGGTTCGATGAGATCGGCAATGATCTCCATGCAGCCGGGACCGCCCGCCGCACCTGCGAGTTCCGGTTCCGTGCGCGCCTTCATCACTGCCCGGACGCCGTCCTTGTACCATTCAAAATTGGACTGCATCCGGTTTAACACGCTTAACTTGGATTTATACTTGGCGCGTTCATTGGAAAGTTCGTTTACATGCTTGATTTGCGCGTTTAATTCCTGTCTTTCGGATTTCACAGCCTCCCGGCAGCGCTGGATTTCCTCTGCCAGCCAGTCATTGGTCTGCCGGAGTTTTTCCTGTTTGTCCTGCTGCGCCTGGCGGGTTTCCGTTAGTTCGGCGATATTGTCCTCGGTTTCCACCTTGTCGGATTCCACTTCTTTGAGACGCCGTTTGACGTGATCCTTGTTGGCTGCGGCATTCTGGTAGATGTTCTGGTATTTGGCCCGCTGGGCGGACAGCTCCATCTGGCGCTTTTTCTGTTGCTCAAGGGCTTGCTTGAGTTCTGCGAGCTGCTGCTGATCTTCCTCTGAAGCCGACTTCTGTTCCGCGAGTTGAGATTCGATATCGTCGATTCCGGACTGCAGTTCCCGGATCTTTTCCGTGCCCTCATCAATCTCGGAGGCGACTTTTTTGTTTTTGGCCTCAACTTCTTCCAGTGACTGCTTGAGACTGGCGATTTCTTCTTCCAGGCGGCTTTGTTCATCAGCCAGGTGCTTGAGTTCGTTTTCGGCCTTGTCCGTGTTGCGCTGTTTTTCGGATTTCTGCGCCTGCAGCTTTGAGATTTCCGCTTCCTTTGCCTGCCGGCGCGAATCGATGTCGTTTAACGCGGCGTTGAGTTCCTCCAGGGCCTCGGCGCTGAAGGTGTCCTTTTCCCTGAGCCGTTCCAGGAGTTTATCGTTTTCTTCAATCCGCCGGGCATAGTCCTCGTAATAGTAAACGGCAATGCGGATATCCGCCTGTTTCAGTCGCTGCCTGCGGTCCTTATAGCGCCGGGCCTTATCCGCCTGTTCAGACAGGGTTTCGAGCTGGCCCTCGATTTCCTCGAGCACGTCGTTGATGCGCGTGAGGTTTTCGCGCGTGGCATTGACCTTGGATATGGCTTCCTGCCGGCGGGTTTTGTATCTGACCACCCCGGCGGCTTCCTCGATAAAGCTCCGGCGCTCCTCTGCGGTGGCATCCGTGATCGCGCCGATGTTGCCCTGCTGGATAATGGCGCATGAACGCGTGCCCATGCCGTAGCGCAGGAAGATGTCGTGAATGTCCTTGAGCCGGCACGGCTGCTTGTTTATCAGGTAGGCGCTTTCCCCGGACCTGTATAGTCTGCGGGTGATCATGACCTCTGAATAGGCGCTCACCGGGGAGGGTGCATGCTCGGAAATATCCGCCAGGGTCAGCGAGACCTCGGCCATGTTTACCGGCGCCTTTTTGTCGGTTCCGGAAAAAATCACGTCGCCCATGGCCTTGCCGCGCAATTGCCGGACGCTTTGTTCGCCCATGACCCACTTGATGGCGTCAATCACGTTGCTTTTGCCGCAGCCGTTGGGTCCCACGACTGCGGATACGCCGGGCGGGAAGTGGATCGTGCATTTGTCCGCAAAGGACTTGAATCCGTAGATTTCGAGTTTTTTCAATTGCATGGAAAACGCCTTAGTTGCCGGTAAAGCGGCGGCGGGTCGATGACCGGGATGTGGCCGGTCAATCCGGATGCCAAAGTTTATTCTCTGGCATCGGGTATCGGAATTTGCTACGTTTTAAAACCTGTTTACCCTGAATTGGGTTATCTAACCTGAAATCCGGCTTGCGTGCAATAAAAAAATCCGGTTTTCAAGGCGGCCAAAGGCGTTGTAAACATGATTCAAATTGTTCGCAGGTACTGGTTTTTAATCGGCCTGTTTGCAGTGTTTGCCCTGACCATGCTCGATCCCACAGACCTACTGGCCGGGATGGGCCAATGGCTCAAGGCCCGGCAGGGCCCGGATGCGGTGATATTCCTGGTTTTTCTGTTTTCCGGGATGCTTTTGAACCCGCGCCTGATCCGTTCCGGCCTGTCAGATATATCCGGTACGCTGATTTCCCTGGCGCTGATATTTCTGGCCGCCCCCGCAATCGCTGCCCTGGCCGGTCTGGCCCCGCTGCAGACCGGCGTGGCCATCGGTTTGTTCCTGGTTGCGGTCATGCCCACCACCATGAGTTCCGGGGTGGTGATGAGCGGGGCTGCGGGCGGCAATCCCGCCCATGCCCTTTTCATCACGATTCTGGCCAACATCCTGTGTATGTTCACCATTCCGCTGACTCTCCCCCTGCTGCTCAATTTGACGGGCGTTTCCACAGAGATCGTGTTTAACCGGCTGGCGGTGATGATCAAAATTGCAATGTACGTGCTCGTTCCCCTGTGCATCGGTCTTTTGATCAAGTACCGGGGCGGTGCCCGGATCGAATCCGCAGGGCCGAAACTGCAGGTGATCAATCAGTTCCTGATCCTGGTCATTGTCTGGATGGGCGTGGCCCAGGCCCGGGACGTGCTGGCCCGGGACTGGTTTGCGATGGTTTCGATTGCGGGGTTAACGGTGCTGTTTCACCTGGCACTGCTGGGGTTTGCGTTTTTTGCGGTCTACCTGTTTTCCATTCCGCGCGGGCGCATGGAAGCCGTGGTCTTCATGGGCAGCCAGAAGACGCTGCCGCTGTCGATTATCCTGCAGGTAACGCTTTTTTCCCAGTACGGGCAGGCCCTGATGGTCTGCGTGCTGCACCATCTGGTTTCCCTGCTGATTGACGGCTTCCTGGTGGGGCGCCTGAGCCGTTTCGGCAGGGG
>JBKHJS010000021.1:0-26570 GCA_046537995.1 Desulfobacterales bacterium | reverse complement strand
GCACCATCGGCTGGAAGGCAAAGACAAATAGTGCTTAGATGGCATAAATTTGATAAAATCCGAATATCGAAATCCGAAATCCGAAATTCGAAACAAACATGAAATCCGAATTATGTAATGATCAAAAAGAACCATCCACCACTGAGGATTTTAAACATCGAGATATTCATATTTCTGTCATTGTTTCAGGATTTCGAAATCCTGAAATAATGCGATTACATTGCAGGAGGCGCATATGAGCAAGTCCACGGACAAGGAACAGGACAAGGAAAAGGCGGTGCAGACCGCGATGGGCCAGATCGAACGCCAGTTCGGCAAGGGCGCCATCATGAAGCTGGGCAGCAACACGGTAATCAATGTGCCGGCCATTCCCACGGGCTCCATTGCCCTGGACCTGGCACTCGGAATCGGCGGCATTCCCCGGGGCCGGGTAACCGAAATTTACGGGCCGGAAGCCTCAGGCAAGACCTCGCTGGCCCTGCATGCGGTGGCCGAAGCCCAGAAGCAGGGCGGCATTGCCGCGTTTATCGATGCAGAGCACGCCCTGGATACTTCCTATGCCAAGAAACTCGGGGTCAATTGCGACGAACTGTTGGTTTCCCAGCCCGATACCGGCGAGCAGGCCCTGGAAATCGCGGATATGCTGCTTCGCAGCGGAGCGGTGGATATCCTGGTGATCGACTCGGTGGCCGCCCTGGTGCCGCGCGCGGAAATCGAGGGGGAGATGGGCGATTCCCACATGGGCCTGCAGGCCCGGCTCATGTCCCAGGCCCTGCGCAAGCTCACCGGCACGATCAGCAAGACTCACACGTCGCTGGTCTTTATCAACCAGATCCGGATGAAAATCGGCGTGGTCTTCGGCAACCCGGAGACCACCACCGGGGGCAACGCCCTGAAATTCTATTCCTCGGTGCGCATCGAGGTGCGGCGCACCGGTGCCATCAAGGAAGGCCAGGAGGTCATGGGCAGCCGGACCAAGGCCAAGGTTGTCAAGAACAAGCTGGCCCCGCCGTTTAAGGAGGCCGAATTCGATGTCATGTACGGCGAGGGGATTTCTGCAGCCGGGGATTTGCTTGACATGGGAGTCAAGGCCGGGGTCATTGAAAAAAGCGGATCCTGGTATTCCTACCAGGGCGAGCGCCTGGGCCAGGGCAGGGAAAACATCAAGAAGTATTTCCAGGAAAATCCGGACGTGTATACCGATCTGCGCGACAAGGTCAAGGCGGCCCTCGGGCTGGGCAAACCCGAGGAAGGCGCTGATGCGCAAAATGCCGGCGAAGATTCCGCAAAACAGGAGAGCACTGCGGCTGCGGAGAAATAGGTGCATTCATGACGGGAAACGAGATCCGGAAAAAATTTTTTGAATACTTCAGGCAAAACGGGCATCAGATCGTGCGCAGCTCTTCGCTGGTGCCCCAGGACGATCCCACCCTGTTGTTTACCAACGCAGGGATGGTGCAGTTCAAGCGCGTGTTTCTCGGCGAGGAAAAGCGGGACTACAGCCGGGCGGCAACCTCCCAGAAGTGCCTGCGCGCCGGCGGAAAGCACAACGACCTGGAAAACGTGGGGCACACGGCCCGGCATCACACGTTTTTTGAAATGCTGGGCAACTTCTCGTTCGGCGACTATTTCAAGGAAAAAGCCATCGAATATGCCTGGGCGCTTCTGGTCGACGAGCTCGGCCTGCCCACGGACAAGCTCTGGGTTTCGATTTTCCTGGATGACGAGGAATCGTTTGAAATCTGGCGCGACCGGATCGGGTTTCCCGAAGAGCGCATTGTACGGCTCGGGGAAAAAGACAACTACTGGTCCATGGGCGAGACCGGTCCCTGCGGGCCGTGTTCCGAAATCCTAATCGACCGGGGCGAGGAACTTGGCTGCGGCAGGCCCGACTGCATGCCGGGATGTGAATGCGACCGATACCTGGAGATCTGGAACCTGGTTTTCATGCAGTATAACCGGGATGCCGACGGCAACATGACCCCGCTGCCAAAGCCCAGCATTGACACGGGCATGGGCCTGGAGCGGATTGCCGCCATTATCCAGGACGTGCCCACCAATTTTGACACCGACCTGTTTTTGCCCATTATCCGGACCATCGAGTCCTTGTCCGGCTGCAAGATGGCCCGGGATCATGAAATCGACGTGGCCATGAAGGTGATTGCCGATCACAGCCGGGCTGCGGCATTTCTGATCGGTGATGGCGTTTTGCCATCAAACGAGGGAAGAGGATATGTGCTGCGCCGGATTCTGCGGCGTGCCATCCGCTACGGCCGGAGCCTGTCCCTGACCGATCCTTTTTTGCATCAGACCGTGGAGCCGGTATTTGAGATCATGAAGGAAGGTTACCCGGAGCTTGCCGAAGAACGCGCGTTTATTACCAACGTGGTGAAAAACGAGGAAGTGCGCTTTCTGGAAACCCTGGACCACGGGCTCAAGCTGCTGGCCGAAACAACCGAGCAGATGAAGCGGGACCAATCCACCGTGGTGCCCGGGGATGTGATTTTCAAGCTTTATGATACCTTCGGGTTTCCGGTGGACATTGTGCGCGACGTGGTGCGCGACCAGGGCCTGGATCTGGACATGGAGGGATTTAACCGGGCCATGGAGCAGCGAAGGGAGCAGTCGCGGAATGTGTCCGCATTTTCCAACATCAGCCCGGCCTACAAGGAGTTTTCCGCCAATACGGACAGGCTCCCCGAGTTTGTGGGTTATGAGCGGCTGGAATACGAATCCGGGCTGCTGCTGCTGGTCGTGGACGGCCAGGCCGTGGATTCGGCGCGATCCGGGCAGGACGTGGAGGTGGTGGCTGAAAAAACCCCGTTTTATGCCGCTTCCGGCGGACAGGTCGGGGATACGGGAAAAATTTTCGGCAGGGACTTTGAAATCGAAGTGCAAGACACGTTCAAGGATCCCACCGGCCTGATCATTCACCGCGGCAGGGTCACATCCGGCACAGTGCGGAAAAACGATCCGGCCACCTTGTCCGTGGATGCGGCCAAGCGGCGGGCCACCGCCCTGAACCATACCGCCACGCACATTCTGCACCGCTGTTTGCGCGAAGTGGTGGGCGAGCATGTCCGCCAGGCCGGCTCGCACGTGGGCCCTGACCGGCTGCGATTTGACTTTACCCATTTCTCCCAGCTTGATTCCGAGACCATCGAGGAGATCGAGCGCCGGGTCAATGCCCGGATCCGGGAAAACATCGCGGTATCCATCGAGGAGATGGACGCAGAAGAAGCCTTTCATACCGGTGCCACGGCCCTGTTTGAGGAAAAATACGGCGACCGGGTGCGCGTGATTTCCCTGGGCTCATTTTCCAAGGAGCTGTGCGGCGGCACCCATACCCGGCGCACCGGGGACATCGGGGTGTTCAAGATCGTATCCGAGGCCAGTGTCTCCTCCGGGGTGCGGCGTATCGAGGCCTTAACCGGCCAGGGGGCGTTTGCCCACATTCAAAACATTAACCGCCAGTTAAACGAGGCGGCCCGCATGGTCAAGGACCGGCCCGAGGCCGTGCCCCAGCGGGTGGAATCGCTTCTGGCCGGACAAAAGGAACTGGAAAAAACCGTTGAGCAGCTAAAGCGCAAGCTTGCATCCCGGTCTGCAGATCAGATGGCCGAGGACGTGGCCTCAGTGGACGGTGTCAAGGTGCTGGCCAAAACCGTCCAGGCCGACAACCCGGGTGCGCTGCGGGACCTGGCAGATCAGTTCAAGGAAAAAATCGGATCCGGCATCGTGGTGCTCGGCGCCGCCCAGGACAAAAAGGCCATGTTGATCGCAGTGGTGACCAGGGACCTAACAGACCGGTTCCATGCGGGCAATATCATCAAGACGGTTGCAGCAGAGGTCGGCGGCGGCGGCGGCGGCCGGCCGGACATGGCCCAGGCCGGGGGATCTAAGCCAGAGCACCTGGAGCAGGCCATAGACAAGGTTTACGGGCTGGTGCGCTCGGCAGTGGAAAACACCTCGTCAAAGTAAACCTCGGGTTCTTTCGGGGGCAGGGAAAAGCCGTGTTCGGTCGCATCCGACAGAAGCGCCGCGGCATCCGGATCCCACCACCAGTACCACAGCGCGCTCATTTCATCGCCGTACTTGGAAAGCACAGTCTCGGGCGTGCCGAATTTGTTCCAGTATAAAAGCCGCGTGTAATCGATGTTCCACAGCAGCACGTAGGGAAAGTCGTCAAACACGATCTGGTCGATCTGGCGGCAGATCTCGTTTCGCTTTTCCACGGAAAAAAGGGATTTCTGCTTTTCAATCAGCCGGTCCACCTCTTCGTTCTTAAAACCCGTGATATTGGACCCGCCCTTGCGCTCGGCTTCCTCTGAGAACCACATGCCCTCCGGGTCCTTGAACAGTGATGCCCCCCAGGCCGCCCATGTCATCTCAAAGTTGAACTCGTCCATGTCCCGGGCCCAGGCGGCCCAGTCCTTTTTGTCAATGACCAGCTTGATGCCCGCATCCTTGAGATCCTCGGCATATATGGACAGAAATTTCTCGGAAGAAGAATTGCGCGTGAGAAAATGCACCTTCAGCCCGCGCCCGTTTTTCTCCCGGAACCCGGTTTTTGGGTTGACCCGCCACCCGGCTTTATCCAGCAGTTTGCGCGCGGCCTCCTTGTCCATTTCAATTGCGGGGTTGGGGCAGGGGTTGTCGTTTGTGTAGAGGTCTTCATAATAGGAGCGGTGCAGAAAGTACTGGTTGTACATCAGGGTGCGGTTCATTTTCTGCCGGTCCAGCAGCAGGGCCATGGCCTTTCGCACCCGCGCGTCGTCAAACGGCGCACGCCGCATGTTCATGGCAAGGCCCTGGAAACCCACCGGGTTGTGGTTGTGGATTTTCCGGCGTAGAATGTGGTTTTTGAAAAACACATCCCCGCTGGTTTCCTTGACCCAGATCCGGGAGGTGTAGACCGGGAACAAATCGATTTTGCCCTTTTTAAAGGCTTCAAACGCGTTTTCCCGCTCTGCGTAGAACTTGAAGGTAATGGTGTCAAAGTTGTACTTGTTTTGGTTTCTGGCAAAATCGCCCTGCCACCAGTTTTCCCGCCGCTTCATCCGGATCAGCCGGCCTTCCTGCATTTCTCCGGGCCGGTATGGACCTGATACCACTGGGAAGGAAAAGTTGATTTTGTTGAAATCCCTTTGGGCATAGGCGTGCTTTGCCATGATGTTTAATCCGCCCAGGGTCAGCAGGTTTTTCCAGTGCACCGATTTTGCGGTAAATCGGATGGTGCGCCTGTCAATGACCTCGGGCGGCTCAAAGCGCTCCAGGCTGACCTTGTGCGGGCCGGTCATGTGTTTGGGATCCATGATCGCCTGATAGGTCCAGGCCACGTCACCTGCGGTAACGGGCCTGCCGTCGCTCCAGTGCGCGTCCGGGTCAATATGAAAGGTAAAGGTTTTCTTGTCTTCGGAAATTTCCCACCTGTCTGCAATGGCCGGCTGGTATTCCAGGGTGACCGGGTGGATGGACAGCAGGCTTTCAAACATGGTCCCGAATATTTCGGCTGAAAGCATGTTGTTGTCCAGGTAGTAGTTCATGCTCTTGGGGTACTGGCCGCCGAAAACCGCGATTTCCCCGCCTTTTTGCGCCTGCGGGCTGGCCAGGGGATCTGCGCGGTCTTTCCATGTGTTTTCCGGGAACTGTTCAGCCGCGCAGATGCCGGCAGCACCTGGCCACAGGAGCGCGGCCGCCAGAAGCATCAGGGTGAATCCAAGGGGGAATAACGGTTTTTTCATGGATTTATGCACCCTTGAGCACGTCGATCATGGAGTACACCTGTCCGCGTGCGCCCTGGTCCATTTTTTTGACCAGAAAGTTTACCGCGTCAAATGTTCCCCGGGCATAGATGTCCCGGCCGTTGATGTTGTGGGTAAACCGGAAGACCGCGGTGTTATCCGGGGAGACCAGGGTATAGGTGTGCCATCCGTGGCCGGACAGGTATTTTTCGGGCACGCCCAGTCGGTTTTTCTGCTCTTCGGGATCCCGGACCTGGATGATGTCTTCTTTTCTGAAATCCACGCCCAGCTTGTTAAAATAATTTACCATGGCCTTGGCCGTGCCGCTGGTATCCGCCTTGTGCTGCTGGTGGCTTTCCTCGATGGTCAGTTCGTAGCCCTCAAACAGGCCGGGGAAGTTTTCCGCGGCATATTCCATCATGGCCTGGAAACCCACGATCTGCTTGGCCATGTTGGGTGCGATCACCGCGCAGATATCCGCGTTCCGGATGGTTTCATAAAGCCGGTCCCGGTCGCCGCCGGTGGTGCCCATGACAAACGGAATGCCATTTTCGCAGTAGAACGCGGCGTTGTCATTTACGGCACTGGGGTGGGTAAAATCGATGGCAACGAGTTCGTCCGCGGTCTGCTTTAGCGCCCGGATGACCTCCTGCCGCGTTTGCGGGCTCACCAGCCGGATGGCCCGGTCCTTGACGCGGTGCTCGGTTTCGGTGATCTCCGGGCCGGTAAGGGAATATTCAATCAGTGTAAAGCGGCTGTCCGCGATGGCGTGTTCGGCCAGGGCGGTGGCCACGTTGCCCGGCAGGCCGTTGATCATGATCTGTATGGGTGCCATGGTATCTTGTCCTTGCTTGATGGGTTGACGGTTTTTTGCAGGTCTGTTTTATCTTGCATCCTTTATTTCTGGGATAAAACCGGCTGCAAGTCAAGGTGGTATTTGTTTTGGTGTCCCCGCCGTCCGACCCTGGCCAGGCCTCTCGAGAGTTTTCCCCTTCTGCCTCTGGGAAGGTTTTAAAATCCCCGGGGCTCAAAGACAGGCCATTCGGCTTTGCGCCCGGGCCACGGTTTGGGCCAGCCAGGGCAGGGCGGGGGCTTCGGCCGTGGCCAGCAGGGATTCAAGGTTGTTTAAGGCCGGCTGCATGTAGGCGGCAAATTGCGTTTTCTGCCTGGCCCCGGCCAGATGGCCGAAAGCGCCCAGGGCCTGCAGGTTCCTGGCAATGGCGCAATAGTGGTACCCTTTCTGAAAGGCGCCCCTGTCGATCCCGGTTTCCGGGGCCAGCCGGTCTGTTGCATATGAAAGCAGCTTTTGGCGCGTTTCCGGGGCCAAGTCCACGTACGGATCCGTGATCAGCGCGGCCAGGTCGTACTGGATCGGCCCCAGGCGGCCGCCCTGGAAGTCAATGAAATAATAGCCGGCCTCTGTTACCATGATGTTGCGCGACTGCATGTCCCGGTGCATGAACCCCTCTGCGCCGTAGGTTTCGATCACATCTGCCAGCCGGGCAAATTCTGAGACCAGCTTTGATTCGGACACGGCTTCCATGCCGAGCCATTGCTGCAGAAACGCCCGGACAAAGTACAGCCCCTCTTTATCGATAATGGTCTGCCGGCTGTAGACCGGCTCCTGATAGCCCCAGGCCGGGTCAAAACCTTCGGCCCCGGCAGTGCTCATGTCCAGAAGGCCGTTGATCACCGCGCGATAATGGGTTTCAATGGCGGCCGGATCGGATTCTGGCAAAACAAGCGACTGCAGCAGGGTATCTCCAAGGTCCTCAACGAAGACCAGCCCGGAAAACCGGTCATGCATATAAATTGCCGGCACTGCCAGGCCCTTTTGATGCAGGTGGCTTCCGATGGCCACAAAAGCATCAAATTCCGTTGTGCGCGCTTCGGTCTGGATGCCGTGGTCCGCGATCACAAGGCTTTGATCATGGTCGCGGGCCCGCAGCCATTTGCGGTCCGATCCGTCCCCTGCCAGGGGCACGCAGTCGATTTCCGATTCAGGCGCCCGGCCGAAAGCCCGGTCAAACGCCTCGGGGCCGATGGTGTCGATTACCGCCTGCCGGTATCTTTCCGGGGTGCCCAGATCATTCCAGTATCGTTTCGAGGCTTCATATGCCCGGATTTTCAAGCCGTCTTGAATCATGGCGTCAAAGGCCGCAATGCTGCCGGCAAAGCCGGAAGCCGGCAGATAGTCGTAAATCACCGGGTCGATCACCTGGATGCCGGTAAAGGTCAGACATTTTTCATTTCCGGCCGGATTGCCGGCAAAGCCGGTGATGCTTCCGTTCGGGTCAATGCAGACCGTGTTGAATTCCGGGCGGTCCACCACCGCCAGGCTGGCCGCACAGCGATCGGCCATGTGCTGCGAGATTATGTCGGAAATGGAGATGTCGGTGAGGATATCGCTGTTGATGACAGCAAAGGGGCGGTCTTTTCCCAGGAAATCCGCAAAATTTCGGATGGCCCCGCCGGTGCCCAGCAGTTGGGGTTCATGCCGGTGGACCACGGGCACTGCATAACTGCGGGATAAAAGAAAGGCCGCCATCTGCTCGTGCAGATGATGGGTGTTGACCCCGATGGCGGATATCCCGGCGTCAATGAGCCGGCGGATAATGATGTCGATGATCGGCCGGCCGGCAACCGGAAAAAGCGGCTTGGGAACCTTCTGCGAATAGGGGCGCAGGCGGGCGCCCAGGCCCGCGGCCAGTACCAGCGCTTTTATCGAATCGGGCGGCATGGATCCAAAGCGCATTTACGTCGGCAGATAGCGCCGGTAAAACTGCACGTTTTCCACATAGGCTTCCAGCAGTTCCTTGTCCTCTTCCGGGTTGGTCAGCCCGTTTTCCACAAAGCAGTTCACGGCGTTTTTATAGTTCATCTTGGACAGGGCTTCCTTGCGAAGGATTTCATTGCGCCTGTACATGCGGTTTCCCATGCCCTGGATCTTTCGGGTATAATCCTTGAATTCCAGTATGGACTTGCGGACGTATCGCCTGTAGAAGTTGAGCACCACCCAGTAGGATTCGAAATAGGGGGTTAAAAACCCGGCAAACAGGTTGAGCTTCCGGTAGCCCGCAGAGGTGATGTTATAGGTGTCTGCCATGTCGGGATGCGGGGTGAGGATGGCATCGTCGATAAAGGCGTTCAGGATGTTTGCCACCGCGTTTTCCGTGGAATCGCCGGGATCGAAGATAAATTCCGCGGCAAAGAATTTCTTCAAAAATTCGTAATGGGGATAGGTGCTTGCCACTGTGAACTGAAAGGAATCCAGGGCCAGCACGGAAAGCGCCGTATATGCCGCCGGGATAAAGTGGATCACCCCGTTGTTCTTATAGTATTCCAGGTTGGGCCGCCGGCTTTCCTGGATCTTGAAAATGGGATTTGCCGGAGCATCGTTCGGGCTGCTCGAGGCGGCTTTTTCGAGCACCTTGTTTGATACCAGCGTGTCAAGCACGCTGTCAAAGGCACCGTGGCGGTCCATGTACAGGGTGTCGGTGAGCTTGATGTTCTGGTAGAGCAGGTAATGCATGTATGTTTCCGCATTGGCGATCAATTGCCTGTAATAGATGCGTTTTTGCGAGCAGTTGAGGATGGCCGCGGAAACCACACCGTGCGGCGTGACCACGGATTCGTTGTTAATGGCGGAGATGATTTTTTTGCCGAAATCATAGAGTTGTTCTTTTTGTTTTTCGCGTGCAATCCGGGGATAATCGGTTTGATCCGCTCCGAAGTGCGCCTTCATGGAAAAGGGCTCATGGAAGTTGATATAGATCTTGCCGTATTTTTTCTTTAAAAATTTCCGCGCCCTGAGCACGCCGCCGAAATTTTCCGGGCTCTTTTTCCCGCCTTCCATCTCGTGGACGTATGCCTTTTCCTCCAGGACCCGGTCATAGCCGATGTAAATGGGCACAAACTGCATGTCTTCCCAGTTGCTTTTCATAAAGGCGTCCACCACAAGGGACAAAAAGCCGACCTTGGGCGTCAGCAGCTTGCCGGTGCGGCTTCTGCCGCCTTCCGGGAAAAACTCCACGTGAAAGCCCTCTTCTAAGATCTTGTGCAGGTAGGCGGAAAACACCTTGGGATACAGGGGATCGCCCTTGAAGGTGCGTCGGATGAAAAAGGCGCCGCCGCCGCGGAAAAGCGGTCCGATCGGCCAGAAAGAAAGATTTTTGCCCGCGGCAATGTGGGGGCAGGGCAGGTTGTTGTGGAAAAAGACAAAGGAGATGATCAGGTAATCCAGATGGCTTTTATGGCAGGGCACCAGCAGCAGGGGGCTTTTTTTGGAGGCCTGCCGGATCCGGTCTAAGCCCTCGTAGTCCACAACCATCCCGTCAAACATGGCCCGGAGGATCCAGCGCAGCGAGATGTCAAATATCCGGATGACTTTCGGATTGTAATTGGCGGCAATTTCGTCGAGAAGTTTGCCGGCCTCCTTCTGGGCCCGGTGAATGGACACGCCCTGTTCCCGGGCATGCTCGGAGATGTTTTGCTGCATTTCCCGGCTGATGAGCACTTCCTGCATGATTTCAACGCGGGATTTTAATATGGGGCCGGTAATGGACTGCCTGTGCCGGTTGATCTGGTCCACAAGGTAGCGGCGCAGTTTCATGGCCTGCTGGGCCTGGTCCATATCGTCCAGATCCGGGCTTTGCAGGTAGTCCCGGATACACACCGGTTCGCATGCCTCGACCAGGATTTTGCCGGGACGGGTTATTAACATGAAGAGCCTGCGCAGCCGCCCGGGTTTTTCCCGGGTGCCGAAGATTATGTCCAGAAGGGACAGCCGGGCAGATTGCGGGGTCGTATCGTAGAGAATGATCTGCGGGACCAGGTAAATCGGCGCATCAATGGATTTCTGCATGTCAATCAGGTATTCAAGGGGATCGGTCCGTGACTCGACCAGGCGGTTGTAAACCCCCTTTTCCTCAATAAGCGAGACCAGCCCGCAATGGCCTTCCATCAGCATATCGCGGTAATAGTGCCTTTGATAGGGATCCGGTAGTTGAAAATGTTTCAGGAGGTGTTTAAGGTAAAGGTAAAACCCTTTGACCAGTCTTTTTGCGGGTTGCCAGAAAAACGTCCGGTAATCAAATCCCAGGGCCGGGTGGGGTAGCCCCTGGTGCCGGAATCGGAGATGGTAAAAGAAATAATCGAACTGGCTTCGGTACTTGTTGACAAAAACAATGACGCCGGAACCTTTGAGTTCTTTTAAGGTTTTTTGCAGGTCCGGATCGATTTTCGGGCGCATGAACAGTACGGTGCGGATCAGTCCGGCCAGCAATCCGGTCTGCGGCGGAAGATAGCAGAAAAAGGGCTGCTCTTCGGATATTCCGGTGTCCGCGGCGCTCGGGCGTTTCCTGTTTTTCCGGACTCTGCCTGGAATCAGTGGCATGATGATTTTACCGTTTTATATTTGTATTAGCAAAGCAGGACAAACCATATTTTACACCGTGAAAAAGTTTTGGTGATTTCGATAAATAACAGGTTATGAACGGGTTTTCAAGCCAGAAACCGGAGTCGGGACAGCAGGCAGGCCATGCGGCATCAGGCACCCGGGGTGCTGTGGGGTTTTTGCTTGCTTCGTGGAATAGTCTGTGGTAGAGAGATTGATGTTTCCCTGCAATGCCCTACCAATCGGGCGAATCGATATTGTGATGCGGTCATGAATTTTTTAAAAAAAAGGAGGAAGTAGGGTTATGAAGACTTTAATTGGCGGTGCGGTCGCGGCCGTGATCGGTGTGATCGGTTTGGCAGTCTGGTTTGACGACTTTCTGACGCTTCTGGCTGGCGCCATTCCCGTGATGCTGCTTCTCGGCGGCTGCCTGGCCCTTTACCTGGGCTTTGACGAGCTCAAGGATACCTGGCAGAAAGACACCGGCGTGGAACCGGGTGTTGCCGAGTCCACACCGGCGGAAAGCGACGCGGAAAAGTACCGCAAGGAAAATGAAGAACTGAAAAAAGAGATCGAGCAGCTCAAAGCGGAAGAGTAATCGCTTTTTGCTGACAAATAAGCGCCTTTTGCGATCAACCCCCGCTCGCCTTGCGTTTGCGGGGTTTTTTTATGTTCTCTCCGCTTGGTTTTTGATGGCCGAGGTGGCCAGAAAGTCTGCCTGCTCATTGTCGGCAACCCCGTCATGTCCCCGGACCTTGACAATTTCAATGTCTTTGAATTGCCTTACCAGGTTTCGGACTTTTTCGACCAGCTCCGGATTTTTTTTCGCCTGCCAGCCCAGCACGAGCAGACCGTGGACATAACTGCTGTCCGTGTAGAGTCGGATCGGCAAGTCTTTTCTTTTTAATGCAGACAATGCCGCCCGCACCGCCTCGAGCTCGGCGACATTGTTGGTGGCGATCCCGATGTATTTTGATATCTCCTTTGTCTTCCCGCCGTAGCGCAGTACTGCGCCAATGCCGGAAGGGCCGGGGTTGCCTGATGCGGCGCCGTCGGTATAGATGACCACCGCATCCCGGCCGGCGGTAGTTTTCTCCGTTCGGGCATCGGGCTGCCGGGTATTTCCGGCCGGCTTCGCGGATCCGGTGCGGGGCTTTTTTTTCCGGTTTTCCTGCGGCTCCTGGTTCAGCTCGGTGAGGCTTTTCGGGCTCACCCGGTATTCATGGGACTGATCCAGCTGGTATTTGATCCGTACCTTTTTGTCGGCAACAGCCGGGCGTCCCGAATCATCGACTTCCATCCAGACCTTGTTGCCCTTAAACCGCATCCGCTTCCAGCCGGGCACTTCGTTTTGACTCATCCCTGCCTCTCTTGCTTGGCCACGTAAAGAGGTTTTTATTCATCATAAAGGTAAAACTGCCGGACCTCCCGGAGGTATTTCTGCACTTCCGGCTGCCAGGCGCGGGCCATTTCCGCCACGTCCGCCCCGACGCTGAGTTGCCGGCGAATTTCCGGATCACCGGTAATCAGGTCAAAGGGAAGCTTTTCCCACTCGTATTCATAAGGCGGCGCCTTCCATGCGAGTTCGTCCGGGTGGCACGCCAGGACCGCCGAAAGCAGTTTCAGGCTTGTCGTGTAAGGCTCGAATTGATACCGGTCCGTGACATGAATTTGAAATCCGCTGCACGGGGTTTGCGCCCATTTGCCCGAGGTGGGTTCAAACACGGCTGGCCGGAGCACGGCCCCGGAGATTGACGTGCCGCCCAGGGCCTGCCGTACGGCGTCGGTATCGAGAAACGGCGCGCCGAAGAGTTCAAACGGCAGGGCGGTGCCGCGGCCTTCGGAGATGTTGGTCCCCTCCCAGATGACCTGGCCCGGATAGACCTGCACCGATACGGGCGTGGGCAGATTGGGCGACGGGGCGATCCAGGCAAGACCGGTATCATCAAAGTACATCCCCCGTTTCCAGCCTTTCATGGGGATTACAGACAGTTCGCACCCGATCTCGAAGGCTTGGTTGATATACCGGGCATACTCGCCGATGGTCAGCCCGTGACGCATGGGAATGGGATAGCGGCCCACAAAAGAGGCGTATTCCGGGTTCAGGCAGTTGCCCGCCACCTGCACCCCGCCGACGGGATTGGGCCGGTCTGCGACCAGCACGCTTTTCCCCGTTTTCGCGGCGGCTTCCATGCAATATGACAGGGTGGTGAAAAAGGTATAGACCCGGGTGCCCACGTCCTGCAGGTCCACGATGAGCACATCGAATTTGTCCAGCATGGCATCTGTGGGGGTACGGGTGGCGCCGTACAGGCTGAATACCGGCATGGACAGCCGACTATCTGTCAGATCATCGGATTCGACCATGTTGTCCTGTTTTTCGGCAAAAAAGCCGTGCTGTGGGGAAAACAGGGTTTTCAGCGCCCCCGGGAACCGACGGTCAATGAGATCCCGGGCATGGCGAAACCGGCTGTCCACGGAAGCGGGGTTGCACAGCAGTGCCAGGCGCTTTTTCTCGAGCCCGGCCGGCGGGTTATGGATCAGGTTTTCCAGTCCGGTTTGAACCTTTTGCATGGCGTTTTTCCCGTAATTTGGCGATCATGGCCAGGGGCGCACTGGCCGGATTATAGGATATTGATTTTTCTGTAAATATTTCTAACTTGCCGGCCAGCCGGTAAATACTGTTTGCCCATAAAAAGAAACGAAATTTGAAGAAAATGAAAGTTTGTGACAAACCGTCAGGGCCGTTACTTTTTGGCGGAAATTAAAAAGGGTCCCATGAATGTTACAAATTCATGTCAACCAGATTTTGTCGTTGAATTTAGTAGTTGTACTATCTCGGATTGATTGTTCAAGGATTCCGGAACATATAAAATTGTTCACAAAGCTCTGGCCGTGTTTTTTAAAATCGGCAAAACCGTTTCTCATCGAACTTGATCTCATGGCGGCCGGTGTATTATACAGGAACCCAATCTGATGGAGGGTCCCCCTCAACCCGATTTTTCCCGACACGATAACACTTAATTTATATCCCTGCCGTGATTTTTTTGTCATCAGAACCGGTTCTGATGTCATTGATTTTTGAAAAGGACATCGCATATCCATTGCTGATTTGGTTGTTGATTGTATTGCGTTCATCCTGTGATTTGTGAAATGGAGATGGCCCCATGGAAACCGTGTGGAACAATGTCAAAACCGCGATTAAAAATCAGGTATCGTCCAATGTCTACCGTCTCTGGATTGAGCCGATCAGCTTCCTCGAGGCCACAGAGGACGACAACCTGGTGCTGGGCTGCCCGAATTTCTTTATGAAAAAACGAATTATGGCAAATTACGTGGGGTTAATCAACCATGAACTCTGCCGGGAGGCGGGCCGGCAGATGCAGATTTCGCTTCAGGTCCAAACCAGCCAACAGGAAGAACCGGCACAGGATGCCGCCGCCCGAAAACGGCGGCCGCGAAGAACCGAAAGTGAAAGACAGCTTTCCCTGCCCGGGGTTTCGGCCCAGCCCATGAACGGCCGGATACTGCGGCGGGACTACACGTTTGACCGGTTTGTGGTGGGAAACAATTGCAACCTGGCCTACCAGGCGGCCTTCACCCTGGCCGCCAGCAAACAGTCGGATTTCAATTCCCTGTTTCTGCTTTCAAGAACAGGCCTGGGAAAAAGCCATCTTTCCCAGGCCGTGGGGCACAAGATCCTTTCGGCATATCCGGGGGAACGGGTTTATTACATGAGCGCCGAGGATTTTACAAACGAGCTGGTCCATTCCATCAAAAGCAATTCCATGGACACCTTCAAGCGGCGCTACCGGGAAGGCTGCGATGTGCTGCTGCTTGAGGAAATTCACATGCTCTCGGGCAGAACCCGCACCCAGAGCGAGCTGGCCATCATGCTGGACCATCTGTATGAATCCGGTAAAAAGCTGATTTTCTCCAGTACCGCCTCTCCGGCGGAAATCCCGAAAATGAGCGACCAGCTGGTCTCCAGGCTCGGACAGAGCATGATGACCGTGATCGAACCCCCGGATTTCAAGACCCGCGTGCGAATCCTGATGCGCAAGGCCGAATGCAAAGGCCTTTGCCTGCCCAGGGAAGTGGCCGAGTATATGGCCGGCGAGCTGACAGACAACGTGCGTCAGCTGGAAAACGGATTAATCGGGGTGGCTTCCCGGTCCTGCCTGATGGGCGAGCCCATTGACCTGGATCTGGCCGGGCAGGTGGTTAAAAACATTGTTTCCAGTAAAAAGACCATCACAATCGATTCCATCACCAAGCTGGTGGCCAAGGAATTCGGGGTTCCGGTCAAGGATATGGTTTCCAAGTCCCGCAAGAAATCCGTGGTCAGATCCCGCCAGGTGGCGATTTTTCTTTCCCGCCGGCATACCGGCGCCCCGCTTCAGGCAATCGGCAGAAAGTTTAACCGGATGCATGCCACTGTGATTCATTCCATCAATTCCGTGGAAAAGGAATTAAAACTCAAGGGCGAAGTATACCGACAGGTCCAGATCCTTGAGAAAAAACTGGAGTCTGGAAGCAATTAAACCGATTTCCGCCAGAATCGAAAAGCAGCTCCGGCAGATCGTAGGCGAAGACAATTTTTCCCGGCAGAAGGAAGACCGGGTATGCTATGCCTATGACGCCACCCGCAGGTATTGCGTGCCCGAGGCCGTGGTATTTCCCGAAAACGCCGACCAAGTGGGCCGGATCCTGGACCTGGCCTCAAAACACGGCTTCCCTGTTACGCCGCGCGGCGCGGGATCGGGCATGAGCGGCGGGGCCGTGGCCGTAGCCCGCGGCCTGATCATGGCCATGTCCCGGTTTGACCGGATTGTTGAAATTGATGTGGATAATTTTATCGGCATTGTACAGCCCGGGGTGGTAACGGGCACCTTCCAGAGAGCCGTGCAGGAACACGGTCTGCTGTATGCGCCGGATCCCTCGAGTGCGGATTTCTCCACGCTCGGCGGCAATCTGGCCGAATGCGCAGGCGGGGCCCGCGCGGTCAAGTACGGCGTGACCCGCGATTATGTGCTCGGCCTGGAAGCCGTACTGCCCACCGGCGAGATTATCCGTACCGGGGTACAGACCGCAAAGGGGGTGGTGGGATATGATCTGACCCGGCTGCTTGTGGGTTCCGAAGGCACCCTGGGCGTGATCACCGAAGTTACCCTGCGCCTTTTGCCGCAGCCTGAAACCGTAAAAACCCTGTCCGCGGTATTTGGCAGCATGCAGCAGGCCGCGCAATGCGTGGTGGAAATCCTGCGGCAGAAAATCGTACCCCGGGCCGTGGAATACATGGACAAAAACGCAATTGCGTGCGTGGAAAGCTATCTGCAGGCAGGGGCTGGCAAAGGTGCCGAGGCCATGCTTTTAATCGAGGCAGACGGCACGCACCAGGAAGCAGAGGAAGCTCTCCGGCGGATTGTCGGCGTGTTGGAGGAAAACAATGCCGGGCACATCGAGATCGCACGCACCGAAGAAGCCGTGCAAAGCCTGTGGAAGGCGCGCAAGGCCATCTCACCCGCCCTGTACACCTACGGGCCGGACAAGATCAACGAGGATATCGTGGTGCCCCGCAGTCGCCTGCCGGAAATGGTGGATTTCATCGGTCGCCTCGGGGAAAAGACCGGCCTGACCATGGTGAGCTTCGGGCATGCCGGAGACGGCAACATTCATTTCAACATCATGTACGACAAGGCCAGACCGGAACAGTCGGTTGCAGCCAGCCAGGCAGTGGAGGAAATCTTTGACCATACACTGGCCCTTGGCGGAACCATATCCGGGGAGCACGGCGTCGGTATTGCCAAGGCGCCGTACATGTCCCGCGAGATCCGCCCGGAAACCCTTGCCCTGATGCGTCGGATCAAGGCGGCATTCGATCCCGCAGGGATCTTAAATCCAGGCAAGATGCTGCTTTAGGCCGCCTGCGCCTTACTGGATGTTGGTGGAGATTTCATAGGAGTTCATCAGGTCTTCGAGCTGCTCGCTGCGCAGCTGTTCAGACTGCTCGATTGCGCACCTGAGTCGAAGGGCGCAGTATTTCCGGCAGATCCGGGCGCGGATGTCAAACCTGCCGTAGCATTCGACAACGTCGTCGTTTCCGCTTAATGTATTTTGCAAATCCATTTGTTCCATTTTATTTCGTCTCTTTCTGTCATGTCAGAATTGAACGCAGTGCTTCGTGTATATGACTGTTGGTGGCCAGGATTTCCTTTTTCTCCGGAGCGTAGGGCTCGCCTGAAAAATCAGTGATCAAAGCCCCGGCTTCCCGTGCGATCAGGGTGCCGGCGGCAGTATCCCAGGGCTTGAGGTTTTCCTCCCAGAAGCCTTCAAATCGGCCGCAGGCCACAAAGCACAGATCCAGTGCAGCAGACCCGAGCCTGCGAATACCCATGGCCGCTTTGAGGCACCGTTCAAAGCGCTTCATGTAAGGTGCCGTATCTTCCTTGACGTCATATGGAAAGCCTGTAACCAGCAGGCTGTCCGAGAGCTTGCGGCAATCCGAAACCTTTATCGGCCGCCCGTTCAGGGATGCGCCCTGGTCGGCAACCGCGGTGAAAAGTTCCCCGGTTACCGGGTTTAATACAACGCCCACCCGGAGTTTGCCGTCTTTGGCAAATGCAATGGAAACCGAGAAAACTGGCAATTGATGGGCGAAATTGGTCGTGCCGTCCAGCGGGTCGATGATCCACTGGCAGCCGTCTTTGCCGTTGGCACGATCGCCGCTTTCCTCTGCCAGCACGTCGTGGTCCGGGAATTTTTCCCGGAGGGTTTCCAGGATGTGATTTTCCGAGGCGATATCCGCAGGGGTGACCAGATCCTGGGGCCCTTTTTTGTCAACGCGTTCCAGGTTGCCCAGGTGGCTGCACAGGATTTTGCCGCTGCCGTATGCCGCACCGATCGCGGTATTTTTAATGTAGTTATAATCCATAGCGGGTCGGTCTTTATCGCATGGTGCGTATTGCCAGGCAGAGTTTCTATATAGCCTGTTTGAACTTTTTTCAGCCATAAATTCGAAGCCCGAAATCCGAAATTCGAAACAGGGCAATTTGTCCGGGTTTAAATAAATTCCAATCGCGTCTGCGGCGAATCATCACCAATGCGCTCTTTTTGAGCCAAAAAATTAAAATTTTGAAAATCTTAAAAAATCTAGCCTATATCAGGTCAATGAGTCCGTCAACATCGGATTTTTCGTCCTGTCAACCTCCCCGGATGCCGCCCTTTCACCCACCCGGACGCCGCTGCCGGAAATGGCCTGTTCCATTTTTTCGATCAACGGGTGAAGGCTTTGACTCTTTGTGGCGCATATGGGGATGCCGCCGGTTTCGGCAGCCATCTGGTCCCGGGTCTCGCGGTCCACGAGATCGGTCTTGTTTATCACGTTGATCACCGGGATCCGGTCCAGGTGCAGGTCCTCGAGGATCCGGTTGACCGAGTCGATCTGGGCCTGGTATGCGGAATTGGCCGCGTCGATGACATGCAGCAGCAGGTCCGCGCTTTCAAGCTCTTCCAGGGTGGCCCGGAAAGCCACCTGCAGCTCGCGGGGCAGGTCCTTGATAAAACCCACCGTATCCGTGAGAATCACCTCGGTGTCCCTGGGGAACTTCAGTCGCCGGCTGGACGGGTCCAGCGTTGCAAACAGCCGGCTTTCGGCCATCACCGAGCTGTTTGTCAGGGTGTTGAGCAGCGTGGATTTTCCGGCATTGGTGTATCCGATAATGGATATAATCGGCAGGCCCCGCTTGGCGCGCCTGGCTTTTTGCTGATGCCTTTGTTTGCGCACATTTCCGAGCGCCTTTTCCAGCCGCGTAATCCGGTCCCTGACCCGTCGCCGATTGATTTCCAGCTTGGTTTCTCCCGGGCCCCGGCCGCCGATGCCGCCGGTCAGGCGCGACATGGCCGTGTTCTTGGTGGCCAGCCGGGGCAGCATGTACTTGAGCTGGGCCAGCTCCACCTGGATTTTTCCCTCCCTGGACTGGGCGCGCTGGGAGAAGATGTCCAGGATCAACTGCGTGCGGTCCAGGACCCGCGATTCGATCTGGTCGGTGATCGAGCGCATCTGGGAGGGGTTTAACTCCTGGTCGAAGATGATGAGCGTGGCGCCCAGCTGCATGGCATGGATCGTAAGCTCCTCGAGCTTGCCGGTGCCCATGAGAAAGCGGGGATTGATCTTTTTGCGGTGCTGGAGCACGGTGTCCAGCACGTGAATGCCGCTGGAGCGCGCCAGTTCCTTGAGTTCATCCAGCGAGGCCCTGGCTTGCTGCTTGGAAGCGGATGTGACACTCACCAGCACGGCCTTTTCCTTATCGGTGGCGACCCTGCGGGTGGCCTGGTACTGGGAAAGCTCGTCCTCGATGGCCCGGATGAGCTGGATGCAGTTGGTCTCCGGATCCATGGGGTCTTCCGGGGCCAGGATCTGATGCGGCCCGTTATTCGATGGAGACGGCAGAATATGGGCCGCATGCATTTGTCCGGGATTGCCCTCCTTGCCCGTGACCACGGCGGCCATCAGGTCCAGGCGCAGCAGGGACAGGTCTGTTAAATCATCCCGGGTCAGGGACTCGTCGTTTAAGTGCGTGTGCACGCAGCGCAGCCCCTTGAGCCGTCCAGGCGGAGTGCGGTACTCGTCGGTATCCGGGAGCATGATCTTCTGGTTGTCGCCCACGATCACGCGCGCGATCTTGCCGGACCGGTCCACGAGCAGACCGATCTGCCGGCGGGTCTCGGCGCTCAGGCTGCAGATTTCTTCGACTAACCGGGGGTTGATAATGGATTCCGGAGGTATCCGGTGGTGGTAAAGGTTTTCGATCCGGCGAAGCTGGGTGGCTTTTAAGCCGCCGGTGTTACCTGAAATTTTTTTCATTCGCGTCCTGGAAGGATATCCTTTTCACGCTGTGTTTTTGACGCGGTTTTCATGCGCCTTCCAGTTCCGGCGCGTATTCGCCGTAGGCCATGTTTTCAAACCGCGTGTATTCACCCTTAAATACCAGCGAGCATGTCCCGGTGGGACCGTTGCGCTGTTTTGCCAGGTGAATTTCGGCAATGTTTTTGTTGGGATTGTTTTCATCCGTGTTATAAACTTCGTCCCTGTATATAAATATAACCAGATCCGCGTCTTGTTCAAGGGCCCCGGATTCGCGCAGGTCGGAAAGCTGGGGGCGCTTGTCGCTGCGCTCCTCCAGCCGGCGGTTTAGCTGGGAAAGGGCAATGATCGGGATGTCCATTTCCTTGGACAGGCCTTTTAAGGTCCGCGACATTTCCGAGATTTCCAGTTCCCGCCGCTCATATGATTTGCGCGGCCGCAAGAGCTGGAGGTAGTCAATGATGATCATGCCCACCCCCTTTTCCCGTTTTAAGCGCCGGGTCTTGGTCTTGATGTCCAGCGAGGACAGCTCCGGGGAATCATCAATGTAAATCGGGGCGGCCGAGAGCACGCCAGCGGCATTGGTGAGGCTGTACCAGTCATCTTCGTTGAAAAACCCGTCGCGCACCCGTGCCGAGTCAATGCGTGCCTCCGAGCACAGCAGGCGGAGCGAGAGCTGTTCCTTGGACATTTCCAGGGAAAACAGGGCGACCGGGGTGTCTGCCTCCACTGCGGCATACCGGGCCATGTTCAGGGCCAGCGCGGTTTTGCCCATACCGGGCCGGGCGGCCGTGATAATCAGGTCCGATGCCTGAAACCCGGATGTGAGCTGATCGAGCTTTTTAAATCCCGAGGGCACGCCGCTGATCAGGGCCCTGTTGCCCTGCCGGGCTTCCAGGGAATCGATGTTGGATTCAATGAGCTTGCTGATGGGATAGAAATTCTGCTTTTGTTTCTGATCTGCGATATCAAACAGGGACCCTTCGGCAAAATCAATGACATCATCGGTGTTGCCGGATTCGTCGTAGCATTTTTGCACGATGTTGTTTGCCGTACTGATCAGGTTCCTGAGCACGGCCTTGTCGTGGATGATCTTGGCGTAGTGCTTGGCATTGGCAGGCACGGGTGCGGTATCCACGATCTTTGCCAGATACACCGCTCCGCCGATGGTTTCGAGCTGATTTTTGCTCTTGAGGTGTTCGCTCAGGGTCACCAGGTCCACGGGCTGGTCATTTGCGAAAAGTTCGGTGATACCGGCAAAGATTTTTTGATGGGCGGACTTGTAGAACGCTTCAGGCCTTAAAATGTCGAGGATATCCAAAAGGATATTGTTATCCAGCAGGGCTGCGCTGATAATGGACTCTTCAGCCTCGATGCTCTGGGGCGGCAGTTTTTGGAGAGAGGGATCCTTGCTCATGGGATATACCGTTTCCTACCATGCATCAAATACAATGATTTGTCAACTGCTGATCAGGCGGGCCTGAAAGACGGTTCGGCCCGCCGGCCGGATTGCCGCTTCCGGCGGGCTGAATCGAAATAAATGGCACAAGCTATTGCTCAGGGACCACTTCCACCGTGATTTCCGGTTCGATATCCCGGTAGACCCGGACGGGGACCTGGTATGTGCCCAGGTTCTTGATGGTATTGGGCAGCAGGATGGATCTTTTCTGGACCTCGATCCCCTGTTGTGCAAGCGCTTCCGCGATATCCCGGACCGCCACAGAGCCATAGAGCCGGTCTTCATCAGCAACCTTGGCCGGGATCTGGACGGTAACATCCTTGAGCCGGTCAGCCATCTCCTCGGCCCGCTCGCGCTCCTTGGCCAGTTGAAGTTCGATTTTCTTGCGCTCCTGTTCCATTTTCTTGCGGTTTTCTTCGGTGGCGGGAACGGCCTTGCTCTGGGGAATGAGGTAATTTCTGGCATAGCCTTTCTTCACGTCCACCTCGGAGCCGATAATGCCCAGGGACTCAATGGTTTCTTTTAATATGACTCTCATCTTTAGCCTCCGATGATTGGGGGAGTTTTGTGTAATTTATTCGCCGGGGCCACCATGGCTGCCGCCTTGTGCGCCCAGGCGCCTGAAATCAGCCCATGTATCGAAAAAACCCAAACCGATGACCACGAGGGCAAAAATCTGCTGCACGGCAATAAATGCATAAACCAGTATACGCAAAAAAAGCGGCACCTGCTTGCGTTCAAAATAAAACGAAACCACCGCCACGCCCTGGAAAAGGTAGATCAGCATCAGCAGGATCACGCCGTTGATTCCGATAAACGAAAGCGGCTCGCCTGCAATCAGCACCAGCAACCCGCATGCGATCGCCGCCCACACCAGCATGTCCGGCGCCTGCCACCGGTTGAGATGCCCGAAATCCGGCTGCCGTAATCCGCCAATGCGCAGTGCCACCCTTGCCAGAAGCAGGTTCGCCCAGGCCGAAAAAACCAGCCCGGCCACTGCTATGGCCGGCATGAGCCGCATGACCACGTAATGCACCCGGTCTATTGAATTGGTCAGCAGCTGGATGCTCCTGTCGGGCATATCCATGGTCTTGTATGCAGCGGCCGTCATCTCCAGGTTTTTGCGGACATAGTCCGATGTCAGATCCCAGGGCCCGGAGCCGGCGGCAATGCCCAGCAGCAAAAGGGCCGCGATCCCCCCGGCCAGTACCAGCCCGCAGGGGTAAGCCAGGGTTTTTTCCACGGAAAGGTTTCTTTCCAGCACATCGCCGAGTGCAAAGCCCAGGCCCAGCATGCACAGCATCAGCCAGAGATCCACGGTGCTTTCCGATCCGATAATCCAGATAAAGCCCAGGGCCAGGATCGCCATTGCCCCGCTTGCACCGGTGCCGAGCTTGACCCGGTAAAAGATCACAGGCAGGGGCAGCAGCAGAAAGCATATAAAGCCGAAAACCGGAAAGTAAAGGGAAGCTGTACCGCAAAAGACCAGAATGGTCGCGCCGGTAATAATATCCCTGGTGTTTTCCGCCATGATTTGTCCGGACACGGATTTTTGCCCCTGTTTGCCGTATGCGCGTCAATGCCGGCCGGCGGCAGCCAGGCTTACAGGTCCGCCGAGCCCACGTAGGGCAGCAGGGCGATTTTTCGGGCCCGCTTAATGGCCACGGCCAGGCGCCTCTGGTGTCTTGCGCAGGTGCCTGAAATGCGCCTGGGAATGATCTTGCCGCGTTCCGTGATAAAGTATTTGAGCATGCCGGGATCTTTATAGTCGATCATCAGGTTCGGGTCCGCGCAGAACCGGCAGACCTTGCGCCGATGGAAAAACCGTCGTTTGTTCATCACAGCCATCTTATGACTCCTCTTCTTGGCTTGCCGGTGTGGATTCTTCGGTCTCAGCAGCAGGCGCCCCGGTTTCCGCTTCCGGGGTTTCAGGCTCGGTCTTTTCTGGCGCGCTTTCCTGTTGCCCGGCTTCTTCCGCAGAACTTGCTTTCAATGCCTCCGGGTCCACGTTTTCTTCCAGGCGGACCGTCATAAACCGGAGTACCCGCTGGTCATGGCGCAGCATTTGCTCAATTGCATCGACGATCTCTCCGGTGCCGCAGAAATCGGTGCGCACATATTGGCCCTGTTTTTTCTTGCGGATTTCGTAAGCCAGCTTTCGCATGCCCCAGTCGTCAAATGCGAGAAGGGTGCCATTGCGCTTGGTAATCTGCGATTCGATGCGTTCGAGCAGCGCTTTCTTGTCGTCCTCGCCCACGTCCGCATCAATGATGGTAATGTTTTCGTACCTGTTCATGCCTCCTCCTTTCGGTTTTAAACAGCCCCGATCAACTCCGGATCAGAGCAAGGATAAGCAATTATGAAAATCCATTTATTAAACGGATTTTTATCGTTTCTGTCAAGCATAATTTAAAGCAGCCGATGCCTCAGCTGCATTTCCGGCAAATAAAAAAGCCTTTCAGGTCCTCTTGAAAGGCCGTTTGGAAACGATGATTTAAATGATTCGCCTCCGGGCAAGCCGAATTTGAGTTTTTTATAACATCCAATTTTTCGTGTCAATATTTTATGGCCGGGTGTCGAATTCTGCAGACATCCGCGGCTTGCAATCGGAAGCCGGATCATATATAAAATTCTTGTGAACTTTACCAGGGCCGCGGCAGGGGCCTTTTGCATATACCAGCGCAAAACCATTGGTTCCCCTGTTTAGTCATAGCTTGACCTTTCAGGTCATATCACCGTGTACCAGCAAAGGAGGCCCGCATGAACTTTGAAGAAGTCATTTATGAAAAAAGCCAGGGTGTGGCAAAAGTCACCATCAACCGGCCTGAAAAGTACAATGCCTGCACGCCTCAGACGCTCATGGAACTGCACCAGGCCTTCACGGATGCCTGGGTGGACAACACTATCGGCGTGGTGGTGTTTACCGGTGCCGGGGAAAAGGCCTTTTGTACCGGCGGCGATCAGTCCATCCGGGACAAGGGGGGATATGCCGGAACGATCGCAGCCCTGCCGGTGGAAGTCGCTTGGCAGACGGTTTCCAATTTGATTCGTACAATCCCGAAACCCGTCATTGCCAGGGTCAACGGATACGCCGTAGGCGGGGGAAACGTATTCCAAGTGGTCTGTGACATGTCCATTGCGGCCGAATCCGCCAAACTCGGCCAGGCCGGTCCCAAGGTGGGCAGTTTTGATCCCGGATACGGAACCGGAGACCTGGTCCGGTGCGTGGGGCTGAAGAAGGCCAAGGAAATCTGGTACATGTGCCGGTTGTATAAGGCGCAGGAGGCCCTGGAAATGGGATTGGTCAATGCGGTGGTGCCCTTTGATCAGCTTGACGCCGAAGTTGACAAGTGGTGCGCGGAACTGCTGGAAAAGAGCCCGACCGCGCTGAAAATGCTCAAGTACGCCTTTCACGCCGAAACCGACGGGGTCTCGGGGGTCACCCAACTGGGGGTGGGCGGCCTGAGCCTGTTTTACGGAACCGACGAGTCCATGGAAGGCAAAAACGCATTCATGGAAAAGCGGAAACCGGAGTTTTCCAAGTATCGGAAGTAAATAAGGATGTGAGGGTTTTGCATTGGACGCCGTTTTTGCCTGGATTGATGGCATACCTGCAGTTGCGCGCATTGCCCTGATCTTTGTTCTAATCCTGTTGTTTATCAAGCGCAACTGGTCACTGGGCAATGCCTTTGTGGCCGGATCGCTCGGACTGGGTATTGTTTTCGGCATGGACCCGCTGGCCATCGCCCGTTCAACGGGCCTGGCCCTGGTGCATCCCAAAACCTTGAGTCTGGCCGCGGTGGTTTCATTGATCCTGGTGCTCAGCCACTGCCTTGAAAATTCAGGCCAAATGTCCCGGCTGCTGGACAGGTTCAAGGGATTGATCCGAAATCCGAAGGTGAACCTGGTCACCTTTCCGGCATTGATCGGCTTGCTGCCCATGCCGGGCGGGGCCATTTTTTCGGCCCCCATGGTCAAAAACCTGGGGCACGAACACCGATTGTCATCGGCGCATTTGAGCTATATCAACTATTGGTTCCGGCATATCTGGGAATATTGGTGGCCCTTATATCCCGGGATTCTGTTGACCACGGCATTGGCAGGCGTGGATTTGTGGCACCTGGTGGCTTTTACCGGGCCTTTGACCATCGTTGCACTGGCAGCCGGGTATTGGCCGCTTCGCGGTCTGATTGCCATACCCGCGGCTCCCGGACCGCGAAAGGCGGTCCTGCCGTTTTTCAAAGAACTGGCGCCCATCGTTTTTGTAATCGTGTTCGGCCTGCTTCTGGGCCTGTTTTTTTCATCGGTGTTTGCCCCGCCATTGCTGTCGGTCGCCAAAGAGACCGGTCTCATACTGGCTTTGCTGATTGCGCTGTTTTGGGTGTGGCGGGCAAACCGCATGGATTGGAAGACACGCTGGGCCATTATCAAAAACCCGGCCCTGGTCAAAATGGTCTACATGGTGGCGGCAATTTTGATCTTTAAAGGCATTCTGGAAGACAGTCATGCGGTGGCCCAGGTCAGCCGGGAAATGCTGCGATGGGATATGCCCTTATTGCCCATAAGCATGCTGCTGCCGTTTATTGTCGGCGGCGTGGCGGGCATTACGATTGCTTTTGTGGGCACGACTTTTCCGATTTTAATATCATTGATTGACACTACGGGAAACAATGCCCTGCTGCTGCCATACCTGATGCTGGCGCTTGCCAGCGGCTTTACGGGTGTACTCGTATCACCGCTGCACCTTTGTTTTCTCCTGTCAAACCAATACTTCCGGACACCCCTCGTGCCGGTTTACAAAATTATGCTGGTGCCGTTGCTGTCCTTGCTGATCGGTGCCGTGGCTTATTTCGAGCTGCTGTGCTATTGGAAAGGCTGATTTGCGTGAAGAAAGCGGGTCATCCGGTAGACGCGCCGGATAAACGGAAGTTTCCCAAAAAATTGATCTAAACCCCAAGCACATCGGTCGGACCGGCGGGTCAACGAGATCAAACTTACTATAGAAGGTCTTCGAAACCACGCCGCCTGCCGCCGGGACCAAGCCAATCTGTGGCACAAACTTGAAACCGGGCAGTCTGCTACAGTCGAATCCATTCACATCAGGAA
>JBKHJS010000118.1:0-7060 GCA_046537995.1 Desulfobacterales bacterium | reverse complement strand
TGGTGGGCCGTCAAGGAATCGAACCTTGAACCTACTGATTAAGAGTCAGTTGCTCTGCCAATTGAGCTAACGGCCCGTTGGAAAGTAAAAGTCACCATGTAACCAAATCGTTTCGGGTTGTCAATGAATTTTTGTCCATCAGCCCGGAAGCATGCGGTTTACCTGTCCGAATTGATTACCTCCGGCTGAAAGTCGATTTCATGGCCCCGGCCCGCGGTCTGTTGCGGGGGCGCGCCGGTGGGTTCGCTGGTGCGGGCGTGCTCGTCTGGCACATCGAATTTGTAGGCCAGCATGGCCACCACGTCATCGTATTTGGACATGATTTCCTCGCGGCTGTTTCCGGGCACGTCGAGTACGCAGTAGCGGAAGCTTTCCGGGTTGTGCTTGAAATCCGAGAGATTGACGTTTTCATGGATCAGGTTGCGGATGCGGACTTCCGGGTATTTCATCTCGATTTCATCAAAAACGCTTTTGGTGGGCGTCTGCAGGATTTTTGCATCGGAAAACCGGTGAAGCTCGAAGTTGTAACAATAGTTAAACAACTGGTCTTCGGCCTGGGGGGTCAGGGCGGGCCGCCTGCCTACGGCCACGTCGCAGAGCATGTGAAGGGGCGAAATCCCGGTTACCGCCTCGATGGTCCGGGCGAACTGAAAGGCGATGCGGGAGTTGACCTCGATGATTTTAAAGGTTTCGGCTGTCTCGTCGATTCTCATTTCCACGTTGAAAAAGCTGTTGTTGATGCCGGTGGCGGGAATCAGGCGGTCCAATGCCGAGGTGATGGCCGCGTGCAGCCCGGCGGACAGTGGATAGGGAAATTCGTGATGGCTGAAGCAGTTGGTGCGGGGGTGGTACACGGCTTTTGTCACCCCGAAGCAGGTGACTTCGCCCTCGAAAATATAGCCGTCCACCGTAACCTGGTCGCCGTCGATCAGATCTTCACAGAGAAAGCTGTTGCACGTGGCCATGTTAATGGCGTTGTAATGCCTGGCATAACTGCCGATGGCTTCCAGATAATACTGGTTGAACCGGGCGATGTCCATGCTCTCGGCACCGATATAAAATTCGAGCTGCTCCGGGGTCTCGATGCGGTGGGTGCCAAAGGAGATATTGGCCCGCACCGGCTTGATGAAAAACGGGGTCTGCAGCCGCTCGGGATTTCGCAGGTAGTCCAGGGCCAGGCAGAAGTTGGGCGTGTATTCGGGAATGCAGGTGCGCTGGATTCTTCGGCAGAGGTATTTGTTCTGACAGGAGATGATGCTTTGCACAGAGGCAAAGCGTTTTCCGGTTTCCTCTGCGAGAATGGCGGCAAACACGGCCGAGGAGTCGTGCGTTCCCACAATGCCGTCGTAAATTTCCGGGTAATGATTGATGCGCTCCACGGTCTGGTACAGGTATTCCCGGACCCCGAAGCTCAATATCTTTTCCGTGGTTTCAATGGTCACGTCATAGGTGGACTGGTCGGCAAAGCTGTGTTCAACTTCCTCGATGTCACTGGCATCGCACAAAAACAGGATTTTTTGTTTTCGGGTCATCAGGGGCGTTTCCTAACTGAAAAAAATGAGTGAATGTATTTCCTATATTTGGGTATCGGGCCGGCGGTTACTACCGGCGGCGGTTTTTTCGCTGCTGCTGTTTCCAGGCAGGGTCCTTTTTCTTGCCCTTGCCCTTTTTGGGTTTGGCCTCGTTGCGGGTCGGGCCGAGATCTTCTGGCTGGAGCCAATAGGAGCCGCCTTTGGCCTTTTGTTTGTATTCCTCCAGGTCCCCTTTTTTGCCATCCTTGCCGTCTTTTGCCGGCTCGGGCATTTTGGGCAGGGGCGGGCCGGTAAAGGTGTCTGCCGGAAGATATTCGGCCAAATACAGCCGGTCGCCCATCTGTTCAAATGCAATGCCGCGGGCCGCAGCCTTGTCCGTGTGCACGGTGAGGACCACCGGGTGATTGTCTTTTCTCTTGCCCAATTGCTCTGCGGTTTCCCGGTCAGGGGTGCAGATCACGCGATCGTGGCCCGCCGGGCGCACGCCCTTTTCCAGTACCGCGGGGTAGGCCTTTTTGCGGATAAATGTATAAAGAAATTTGGGCGGCTTTTTACACGGCCGGACAGCGGGCAGGTTTTCGCGGGATCTGCCCCGGATGCGGTTGTTCCGGATTTCAATGGGCGCATCGGCCTCTGCCAGCATCAACTCGTTGAAGTGGCTGTGCCGGATGTGGCGCCACTCTTCGGTTTCACCAAGGGCCTTGAGCAGTTCCTTTATTCTGACAAATCCTTCTGCATCCGGAATCAGTCCGAATTCGTCAGGCTGTCTTTCCAGGATATAGGACAGCAGTTTGGAGAGCTGCTGCATCTGTTTTTTATGGTTCATACACCAATGATGCAAGCACGTGTTTGTCCGGGCGGATCTCGGCAAGGCCCGTCTTGACCCGGTGTTGTGAGTCTGATATTGTTTTTAACTTTCACGGGCAATTGTGTCAACAGGATTTGAATGCCAAAGGAGGATCAATGAAATCGGATCCGAAATCTTATCTGCTGTTTCAACGGGCCAAGGAAGCCACCCCGGGCGGTGTTAACAGCCCGGTGCGCGCGGCCAAGTCCGTTGGGCAGGACCCGCTGTTTATCGATAAAGGCCAGGGCTGCCGCATCTATGACGTGGAGGGGCGCGAGTACATCGATTACGTTTGTTCCTGGGGCCCCCTGATTCTGGGCCACCGGCATCCGGCCGTAATCGAGGCGGTCGAACAGGCCATGGCGCGCGGGCTGAGCTTTGGTGCGCCCGTGGACCTGGAGGTGGAACTTGCGGAAATGATCATTGCCGCCGTGGACTCGGTGGAAATGGTGCGGATGGTCAACTCCGGCACGGAGGCGACCATGAGCGCCATCCGGGCGGCCCGGGCGTATACCGGCCGCGACGGGATCGTGAAGTTTGATGGCTGTTATCACGGCCATGTGGACAGCCTCCTGGTGGCGGCCGGGTCGGGCGTGGCAACGCTTAATATCCCGGGCAGCCCCGGGGTTCCGGATTCGTTCGTGGGCCATACCCTGTCGCTGCCCTACAATGACGCTGAAGCATTCCGCACGATGATGCGGGAAAAGGGCGATGACATGGCCGCGGTCATCGTGGAGCCGGTGGCCGGCAACATGGGCATGGTGCCGCCGGATCCGGAATTTCTGCAGGCGCTGCGCGAGGAAACGCAAAAACACGGATGCGTTCTGATATTCGACGAGGTCATGTCCGGGTTCCGGGTGGCCTACGGCGGCGCCCAGCATCGCTTCGGGGTGATTCCGGACATGAGCTGTTTTGGCAAGATCGTGGGCGGCGGCATGCCGGTGGGCGCATATGGCGGCAAAAAGGAGATCATGGAGCAGATCGCCCCGCAGGGGCCGGTCTACCAGGCAGGCACCCTGGCGGGCAACCCCCTGGCCATGGCCGCCGGAATTGCCACCTTAAAACAGATCCAGCAGCCCGGGTTTTACGATAACCTGGAGAAAACCGCGGCCCGGCTCGAAGAGGGCCTGCTCCGGCTGATTGACCGCCTGGGCATGCCCGCCACGGTCAACCGGGTGGGTTCCATGCTGGGCCTGTTTTTTACCCCCGGGCCGGTGACCAATTTTGAGCAGGCAAAGGCCTCGGATACCGAGCAGTTCGCCCGGTATTACCGGGGCATGCTGGAACATGGGATCTATCTGCCGCCGGCGCAGTTTGAGGCCGTGTTCGTGTCCTCGGCCCACGAGATCGCGGATATCGACGCCACCTTGTCTGCCGCGGAAACGGTCATGGCCGGGCTCCAGGATCACACCCGGGTAACCTAGGGAAAGCCGCGCCAGTGAATCAAAATCAGATCCCGCAGCGTGTGGCTTCCGTTCACCTGATCGCGGTGTGCGGCACGGGCATGGGGGCACTTGCGGCCGCGTTAAAGGAAATGGGCCTTGCGGTGACCGGCTCGGATGCCGGGGTATACCCGCCCATGAGCACGTTTCTGGAAAAGCGGGGCATTGCCGTAAGCGACGGGTTTTCGGAAAAAAATCTGGCCTACGGCCCGGACCTGGTGGTCGTGGGCAACGCCGTGAAAAAGGACAACCCCGAAGCCGTGCGCATGCTTGAAATGGGGCTGCCGTACTGCTCCATGCCCCAGGCGATCAACCGCTTTATGGCCCAAAACCGGCGCACCGTGGTGATCACCGGCACCCACGGCAAAACCACCACCGCCTCCATGGTGGCATGGCTGCTGCAGTCAGCCGGATGCGATCCCTCGTTTATGATCGGCGGCATCCTGAACAATTTCCAGGCCAATTACCGGGTCGGAAACGGCGGATACATGGTCATCGAGGGCGATGAGTATGATACGGCCTTTTTTGACAAGGGGCCGAAGTTTCTGCACTACCGGCCGGATATCGCCATCTGGACCGGCGCGGAATTCGATCACGCAGATATTTTCAGGGACCTGGACCACGTGCGCGCGGTCTTTGACGCGTTTTTCGCACAAATCCCCGGCAACAGCACCCTGATTGCCCACGGGGAAGATGCCGGAGCAGAGAAGCTGCTTGCCGGTCGGTCCTGCCACGTGGAAACTTACGGCACCCGGGATTCCGATTTCTGGCGCCTGGCGGAGGAAACCCGGCAGCCGGGATGGAACCGGTTTTCGGTTTTCCGCAACTCGCATTTATTCGGCCGTTTCCGGATGAAAGCCGCAGGGGCGCATAACCGCTTAAACGCCCTGTCCGCGGTGGCTGCCGCAGCAGACCTGGGCCTTTCCCCGGAGACCATCGCCCGGGGCCTGGAAACATTTGCCGGGATCCGCCGGCGCCAGGAGGTGCGGGGGGTGAAAAACGGCGTAACCGTGATTGACGACTTTGCCCACCATCCCACCGCAGTGCGCGAAACCATTTCCGCGATTCGCGCCTTTTACCCGGAAAACCGCCTGATCGCGGTATTTGAGCCCCGGACCAACACCAGCATGCGAAAGGTTTTCCAGGAAGTATATGCAACGGTTTTTGACGGCGCGGATATCGTGTGCGTGCGCAAGCCCCCGCTGCTGCACAAGGTGCCAAAAGACCAGCGGTTTTCTTCGGCGCAGCTAGTCGCAGACCTTCGGGCCCGGGGCATGGATGCCCATTATTTCGCAGACACCGGGGATATTGTTGCATTTGCGGCCGGGGCGGCCGCAGACGGTGACGTGATCCTGGTCATGTCCAACGGCGGGTTTGACAACATCCATGAAAGGCTGCTGGAAGCATTGTGATTGTCGCCGGAGCCCCGAGTCGAAATTTTTATCGTGAATAGCGGCCTGCCGCCCGGTGTGCAGCAGGGGAGGGACCTGCACAAAAAAAGCCGCCCTCAGAATATGCGTGTCTGAGAGCGGCTTTTTTGAAACCGGTTTTACGGTCTTGTGCTATTCGGATTTCTGGCCCATTTCCTCGTCTCTTAGCACGCGGCGCAGGACTTTGCCCACCGGGGAGACCGGGATGTCTTCTCTGAATTCAATGTATTTGGGCCGCTTGTAGCCGGCCATGTTGTCCTTGCAGAACTGGCGGATTTCGTCCTCGGTGAGGTCCTCTCCCGGCTTGGCCTGGACAAACGCCTTGACCGCCTCGCCGCTTTTTTCGTCGGGAATGCCCACCACGGCCGCAAGCTGGACCTTGGGATGGGTATAGAGAATGTCCTCCACATCCCGGGGATAGACGTTGAATCCGCCGACTAAGACCATGTCCTTTTTGCGGTCCGTAATCTTGATATAGCCCTCCTCGTCAATATGGCCGATATCACCGGTGAGAAAATAACGCCTGCCGTCGATCTGCCGGAAAACGGCCTGGTTTTCCTCCGGCCGGTTCCAGTAGCCCTTCATCACCTGCGGCCCGGAAACCGCGAGTTCCCCGTCTTCACCCCTGGGCATTTCGCTTTGCCCGGTTTCCAGGTCCACGGCCTTTACATCCGTGCCCGGCAGGGGAAATCCGATGGTTCCGATTTTTCTCTTGTCCTTGTATGTCGGGTTGGAGGTGACCACCGGGGCGGTCTCGCTCAGCCCGTATCCTTCAAAGATCACCGCACCGGTCTTGGCCTCAAACTGCTTGCAGACTTCGGGCGGCAGCGGCGCGCCGCCGGAAAAACAGCCCATCAGAGAGGTCAGGTCGAATTGATCGATGTTGGGATGATTCGTAAAGGCTACGAAAATCGTGGGCACGGCCGGCATAATGGTGGCCTTGTACTTCTGCACGTTCTGGAGCACTTCGGTAAACGGCGGATTGCCGGCCCGGGGATCGGGGATACAGATCAGGCGGCTGCCCTGTGCGCAGGAGGCAAGCATGCACACGGTCAATCCGAAACTGTGGTACCAGGGAAGCACGCCGAGATAGGTGTGAAACCCGCCCTTGCGAAGCTTTTCCGCGGGCTTGCCCGGCTCGTGAACCAGTTCTCCCCACTCCTCCAGGGCTTTTAGGTCGTAGTAGAAGTTCGTGTGGGAAAGCGCCGCACCCTTGGGCTTGCCGGTGGTGCCGCCGGTATAGATGATCAGTGCCAGGTCCTCTACCGGATCAATGCTGACCTGCGGCGGCTTGGGCTCTGCCGAAGCCACGATGTTGTCAAAATCATGGTGGGACGGATCGTGGCTGGGGGCCTTGGGAATCTTGCCCAGCAGGGAGCCCAGGATGCCTTTGATTTTGGGCAGGTACGACTTGATATTGCAGTAGACCAAGTTTTCCACGCTGGTGTTTTTTACCGCTTCCTGGGCCGTGGGATAAAACTGGGGATGATCCATGCAGAAGACCACCTTGGCACCGGAATCGTTTAACTGGTAGTTGAGCTCGGATGCGGTATACAATGGGTTGCAGGTGACACAGATTGCGCCGGTCTTTAGGATGCCGAAAAATATAGCCGGATATTGCGGGATGTTTGGCAGAAAGATCGCCACCCGGTCGCCTTTTTTGATGCCCGCAGATGCCAGAAAGTTGGCCACCCGGTCCGCGGTGTCTTTGACCTGGGCAAAGGTGCGGGTGCCGTCGTTGAAAATCGTATAGGTCTGGTCCGGGTAATCCCGCGCGGATTCATCTATTGTGGAGTAAAGCGGTTTTTC